>NZ_QTKI01000312.1:0-5946 GCF_010820945.1 Rhodopseudomonas sp. BR0C11 | reverse complement strand
TTCGAGGCCCGCCTGGTCGGCGCCGACGGCAGGAAGATCCAGCGGCTCGACATCGGCACCGGCGCCGAGGCCGAAGACTTCAAGAAGGCAATCGAGGCGGCGAATTTCCGGGTCGCCACCGTCGAAGCCAAGCCGGCGCGCCGCAACCCCTACGCGCCGTTCACCACCTCGACGCTGCAGCAGGAAGCCAGCCGCAAGCTCGGCTTCGCGCCGGCCCACACCATGCGGGTGGCGCAGCGGCTATACGAAGGTGTCGATATCGGCGGCGAGACCGTCGGACTCATTACTTATATGCGTACCGACGGTGTGCAGATCGATCCGTCCGCCATCACCCAGGCGCGCAAGGTGATCGCCGAGGATTTCGGCAGCGCCTATGTGCCGGAAGCGCCGCGCCAATACACCGCCAAGGCCAAGAACGCGCAGGAAGCCCACGAAGCGATCCGCCCGACCGACCTGTCGCGCCGGCCGTCCGACGTCAGCCGCAACCTCGATTCCGACCAGGCCCGGCTGTACGAGCTGATCTGGATCCGCACCGTCGCCAGCCAGATGGAGTCCGCCGAGCTGGAGCGCACCACCGTCGATATCGAGGCGAAAGCCGGCTCGCGGGTGCTGGAGCTGCGCGCCACCGGCCAGGTGGTGAAGTTCGATGGCTTCCTCGCCGCCTACCAGGAAGGCCGCGACGACGACTCCGAGGACGAGGATTCCCGCCGCCTGCCCGCGATGACCGAGAACGAGGCGCTGAAGCGCGAGGCCCTCGCCGTCACGCAGCATTTCACCGAGCCGCCGCCGCGGTTTTCCGAAGCCTCGCTGGTGAAGCGGATGGAAGAGCTCGGCATCGGCCGGCCCTCGACCTATGCCTCCATTCTGCAGGTACTGAAGGATCGCGGCTACGTCCGGCTGGAAAAGAAGCGGCTACATGGCGAGGACAAGGGCCGCGTCGTGGTGGCGTTCCTGGAGAGCTTCTTCACCCGTTACGTCGAATACGACTTCACCGCCGGGCTCGAAGAAGACCTCGATCGCATCTCCAATAATGAAGTGTCCTGGAAACAGGTGCTGAGCGACTTCTGGCGCGACTTCATCGGGGCGGTCGACGAGATCAAGGACCTGCGCGTCGCCCAGGTGCTCGACGTGCTCGACGAGATGCTCGGCCCGCACATCTATCCGGCGCGCGAAGACGGCGGCGATCCGCGGCAGTGCCCGAGCTGCGGCACCGGCAAGCTCAATCTGAAAGCCGGCAAATTCGGCGCCTTCGTCGGTTGCTCGAACTATCCAGAATGCCGCTACACCCGGCCGCTCGCTTCCGACAGCGCCGGGGATGCCGATCGTGTGCTCGGCACCGATCCCGACAGCGGACTCGAGGTCGCGGTGAAGTCCGGCCGGTTCGGCCCCTACATCCAGCTCGGCGAGGCCAAGGACTACGCCGAGGGCGAAAAGCCGAAGCGGGCCGGCATTCCGAAGGGCACTTCGCCGTCCGACGTCGACCTTGAAATTGCGCTGAAGCTGCTCGCGTTGCCACGCGAAGTCGGCAAGCACCCGGAGACCGGCCAGCCGATCAAGGCCGGCATCGGCCGGTTCGGGCCCTATGTGCAGCACGAAAAGACCTACGCCAGCCTCGAGGCCGGCGACGACGTGCACACCATCGGCCTCAATCGCGCGGTGACTCTGATCGCCGAGAAAATCGCCAAGGGCCCGAGCAAGCGGCGGTTCGGCTCCGATCCAGGCAAGGCGCTCGGCGATCATCCGAGCCTCGGTGCCGTCGCGGTGAAGAAGGGCCGTTACGGTGCTTACGTCACCGCCGGCGGCGTCAACGCCACGATCCCGTCCGACAAGACCGAAGACACCATCACCCTGCCCGAAGCGATCGCGCTGCTCGACGAGCGCGCCGCCAAGGGCGGCGGCAAGACCAAGAAGGCGCCAGCCAAGAAAGCCGCTGCCAAAAAGGCCGATGCCGACGGTGAAGCCAAGCCCGCGAAAAAGGCGGCTGCCAAGAAGGCCAAGCCGAAAGCTGAAGGCGCCGCCGCCAGCAAGGCGCGCGCGCCTGTTGCCGCAAAGACAGCAGCGAAGAAGGCCGCCAAGCCTAAAGACGCGGCCAAGGGTAGCGCCACCAAGAACGGATAGATGTGAGCAAGCCGCGCGACGCGAAGTTTCCGGACAAGGCCACTCTCCTCGCCTTCATCCGTGCCCACCCCGGCAAGGTCGGGACCCGGGAGATCGCGCGCGAATACGGCCTGAAGAATGCCGATCGCGCCGAGCTGAAGCGCATGCTGCGCGAGCTCGCCGACGGCGGCAGCATCCGCAAGAGCGGCCGCCGCAAGGTGTCGGAGCCCGCCACGCTGCCGCCGACCCTGCTCGCCGATATCGTCTCGCGCGACGCCGACGGCGAACTGATCGCCACCCCATCCGAATGGGACGAGCAGGACGGCGACGCGCCGAAGATCCGCATCCACACGCCGCGCCGGATCAAGCCCGGCACCGCAGCGGGCGTTGGTGATCGCGCGCTATTGCATGTCGAGACCGCCGATCCGCGCGAGGCCGGCCCCGCTTATGTCGGCCGTATCATCCGTGTCCTCGAGCGCGGCAAGGCCCGTATCCTCGGTATCTTCCGTGCGCTGCCGCAGGGCGGCGGCCGGATGGTGCCGGTCGACAAGAAGCAGGCCGGGCGCGAACTCAACATCGCGGCGCACGATGCCGGCGGCGCGCAGGATGGCGATCTCGTCAGCGTCGACCTGATCCGCACCCGCGGCTATGGCCTCGCCTCCGGCCGCGTCAAGGAACGGCTCGGTTCGCTCGCCAGCGAAAAGGCAATCAGCCTGATCGCGATCCACACCCACGATATCCCGCAGGAATTCTCCACCTCCGCGATCCGCGAGTCCGAAGCTGCAGAGCCGGCGACGCTGAAAGGCCGCGAAGACTGGCGCGATCTGCCGCTGGTGACGATCGATCCGCCGGACGCCAAGGATCACGACGACGCTGTCCACGCCGCGCCTGGTCCGGACCCGAACACCAAAGGCGGCGTGATCCTGCATGTCGCGATCGCCGACGTCGCTTACTACGTGCGCCCCGGCTCGGCCCTCGACCGCGACGCGCTGCGCCGCGGCAATTCGGTGTACTTTCCCGACCGCGTCGTGCCGATGCTGCCGGAGCGGATCTCCAACGATCTGTGTTCGCTGAAGCCTGGGGAAGCCCGCGGCGCCCTCGCCGTTCGCATGGTGATCGACGCGCAGGGGCACAAGCGCTCGCATTCGTTCCACCGCGTGCTGATGCGCTCGGCGGCAAAGCTGAGCTACGCACAGGCCCAGGCCGCGATCGACGGCAAGCCCGACGACATCACCGGCCCGCTGCTCGAAACCATCCTGAAGCCGCTTTACGAAGCCTACGCGGTGGTGAAGCGCGGCCGCGACGAGCGCGATCCGCTCGACCTCGATCTGCCCGAGCGCAAGATCATCCTGAAGCCGGACGGCACCGTCGACCGCGTCATCGTGCCGGAGCGGCTCGATGCGCACCGGCTGATCGAAGAATTCATGATCCTCGCCAACGTCGCAGCCGCCGAAATGCTGGAGAAGAAGGCGCTCCCGCTGATCTACCGGGTTCACGATGAGCCCAGCGTCGAGAAGGTCCACAACCTCGTCGACTTCCTGAAGACGCTCGATCTGTCGTTCGCCAAGCAGGGCGCGCTGCGGCCGGCGCAGTTCAACCGCATCCTGGCGATGGTCAAAGGCGAGGACTCCGAGCCGCTGGTCAACGAGGTGGTGCTGCGGTCGCAGGCGCAAGCCGAATATGCGGCCGAGAACTACGGTCACTTCGGCCTTAATCTGCGGCGCTACGCACACTTCACCTCACCGATCCGCCGCTACGCCGACCTCGTGGTACACCGCGCACTGATCCGCGCGCTCGATCTCGGCGACGGCGCGCTGCCGCCGACCGAGACCACCGAGACGCTGGCGGAAGTCGCCGCGCAAATCTCGCTCACCGAGCGGCGCGCGATGAAGGCCGAGCGCGAGACCGTCGACCGGCTGATCGCGCATCATCTCGCCGACCGGATCGGCGCCACGTTCCAGGGCCGCGTCTCCGGCGTCACCAAGGCCGGCCTGTTCGTCAAGCTGAGCGACACCGGCGCTGACGGGCTGATCCCGATCCGCTCGCTCGGCGACGAGTATTACAACTACGACGAAACCCGCCATGCGCTCATCGGCTCGCGCAGCGGGGCCATGCACCGGCTGGGGGATGTCGTCGACGTCAAGCTGGTGGAAGCTGCACCGGTGGCCGGCGCGCTGCGGTTCGAACTGGTGAGCAACGCCAGCGTCGAATTCACGCACCGCAAGACTGCACGCAAGACCAAGGGGAAGAGCAAGGCCAAGCTGAAAACCGAGAGCGGCAAGACGGCGCGCGCCAAGCCCGGACGGGTGAAGGCGCGAAAAGCCGCCAAGCCGAAACAAAAAACCAAGTCCGGGAGAGGAAAACGCTGATGAGCACGCTGACCCGCGAGCCGATCGTCTGGCCTCCGCAATCCGCCCCGTCGCAGCAGCGCAACGTCTGGCAGGCGATGTGGCGCGGCTTCCGCGGCCGCTGCCCGAACTGCGGCGAAGGCCGGATGTTTCGCGCGTTCCTCAAGACCGCTGACAGCTGCACTCAGTGCGGCCAGGATTTCACCGGCCACCGTGCCGACGACCTTCCCGCTTATCTTGTGATCGTCATCGTCGGCCACATCGTGGTGCCGATCGCGCTGTCGATCGAGACGCATTACGCGCCGCCGGTGGAATTGCAGCTGGCGATCTACCTGCCTTTCACCCTGCTGGCTTCGCTGCTATTGCTGCAGCCGGTCAAAGGCGCCGTGGTCGGATTGCAATGGGCATTCCGGATGCACGGCTTCGACGAGACCAACCCGGACCACTGACGGCGCGATTCCCACGCGGCGGCACAACGACGAACAACAACACCAACAAGAAACGACAACGGGAGCGATATGACCGAATCCGCGACACAGACCGAGCCAAAGGTCGAGCAGGATCACCAGGAAGCCAGCCACCATCCCTATTTCCGCCCCAAGGACGCCGCGACGCTGATCCTGGTGGACCGCAGCGGCTCGACGCCGAAGGTGCTGGTCGGCAAGCGCCACGACAACGTCGTGTTCATGCCCGGCAAGTTCGTGTTTCCCGGCGGCCGCGTCGACAAGAGCGACGTCCGGGTCCCGGTCGCGGCGTCGATCCCGCCGGAGCTCGAAGCCAATCTGCTGAAAGGCAGCCCGAAGACCACGCCGTCCCGCGCCCGCGCGCTGGCGATCGCGGCGATCCGCGAGGCCTGCGAAGAGACCGGGCTGTGCCTCGGCTGCAAGACTGAAACCAAAGCGAAGCTCGACGGTCCGTGGCAGCCGTTCGCTGAAGCCGGCCTGCTGCCGGACCCGTCCGGCCTGTTCCTGATCGCGCGCGCGATCACTCCGCCCGGCCGCATCAAGCGGTTCGACACCCGCTTCTTCACCGCCGATGCTTCGGCAATCGCACATCGCGTCGAGGGCGTGGTGCATGCGGATGCCGAGCTGGTCGAGTTGGTGTGGGTCGAGCTCGGCTCCAAGCCGCTCGCCGATCTGCATCCGATGACCAAGAACGTGCTCGGCGAACTCGACCGCCGGCTTGCCACCGGTCCGCTGCGCCACGACGCGGCGCTGCCGTTCTTCCACTTCTACGGCGGCAAGATGCAGAAGGACATGCTGCCGGGCGGCTGAGCGCCCGGCCTGCATCTCACCAGCACACTCGAACTAACGGCGCGACCACCGTGCCGTTAGTTCCAGCAGCAAGGCGATCGCCGCCAGCGCGCCGCCGTAGAGGCTCACCACCGTCCAGCCCCCGTGCGCCCAGGCGAAGGCCGCGCCGGCCGAGCCGATCGATCCGCCGATGAACATCCCGGTCATGAACACGGTGTTGAGCCGGTTTCGCGCCTCCGGCACCAGCG
>NZ_QTKI01000311.1:0-5949 GCF_010820945.1 Rhodopseudomonas sp. BR0C11 | reverse complement strand
CGCTCAATCTCCCCCGCCACCACCACCGCCTCATCCGCTGCGACCGGCCGTGAAAACACGTAGCCCTGCACGAAATCGCAGTCGAAGGCGGTGAGCAGGTCGACTTCGGCGTGTAGTTCGGCGCCTTCGGCGACGACGCTCATGCCGAGGCCGTGCGCCAGCGCGATGATGCCGCCGAGCAGCTTGCATTTCTCCGGCACGGTGGCGATGCCGTCGACGAAGGTGCGGTCGATCTTCAGGCGATTGAACGGCAGGCGTGTCAGATAGCCGAGCGACGAATAGCCGGAGCCGAAATCATCGAGCGCGAGCTGGATGCCGAGCTTCGACAGCGCGGCGAGCGTCGTGCTGACCTTCTGCTTGGTATGATCGACGAACAGGTTCTCGGTCAGCTCCAGGCACAGCAGCTCCGGCGGCAGGCCGGTCTCGGCCAGCACCGTGGCCACCACCTTCTCGAAATCGCCGTTCCAGATCTGCGCCGGAGACACGTTCACCGAGATGGTCCGGGCCGGCAGTCCGGCGTCGAGCCAGCCGCGCATCTGCTTGCAGGCATCGCGCAGCACCCAATGGCCGAGATCGACGATCAGGCCGGTGGTTTCCGCGATCGGAATGAACTCCGCCGGTGAAATCGGTCCGCGCTCGGGATGACTCCATCGCAGCAGCGCCTCGAAGCCGATTACGCGCCCGGTCTTGAGGTCAATCTGTGGCTGGTAGTGCGTATTGAGCCCGCCGCTGTCGACGGCGTGGCGCAGGCGCCGGCCGAGGTCGAGCTTCTGGTCGACCGCCTCGGCATACATCGGCTCGAACAGCTGCGCCCGGCCGCGGCCGGCTTCCTTCGCCATGTAGAGCGCCAGGTCGGCATTGCGCGAGGCCTTCTCGGCCGTGGCGCCATGCTCTGGTAACAGCGCGATGCCGATGGTGGCACCTATGCAGGCTTCGCCTTCGGCGAGCTCGACCGGGACTGATAGTTTGGCGATCAAGCGGTTCGCGAGCGCGGGCGGTGCTTCGCCAGAGGTGGCTGCAGTGCTGATCAACACCGCAAATTCGTCGCCGCCGATCCGGGCAATAAACGCCTGCGGACCCAGCTCCTGCCGCAACACTCTGGCGACGTGAATCAGCAGGCTGTCGCCGGTGGAATGGCCGAGCGAATCGTTGACCTCTTTGAAGCGGTCGAGGTCGATCAGATACAGCGCGTGCTGTCCGTGGTCCGGGATCGGGTTCTCGAACAGATCCGCGAGTTGGCGCTTGTACAGTGCGCGATTAGCAAGGCCGGTCAGCGGGTCCGTATAGGCAAGCTGCTCCAGCCGGCGCTCCGCTTCCTTGCGATCGGTGACGTCTTGCGCGGTGCCGATCAGGCCGATGACCGTCCCGTTCGAAATCTCGGCCTTGCAGATGATGGCCAGATCGCGCGGCGCGCCGTCGGTGTGCAGAATCCGGATGTCGGTGGCTTCCGTCGTGCTGGTGCGAAGGACGCGCTTCTGGATCTTCAGCAGACGGGCGGCATCGTCGCCCAGAAAGTAAGGCTCCGTGCCGTCATAGGTCGGTTCGAACGCATCAGGCTCCAGGCCGAGCAGCTGATAGAGTTCGGGCGACCACACGGTCCGGCCGCTATCCAGCCGATGAGTCCAGGTTCCGATCCGGCCGAGCCGATGCGCCTCTTCCAAGGCTCCGGTGCGCTGGTCGAGCAAGGTTCTGGCGGCCGCGAGCTGGGTGATATCGCTCGCGGTGCCGCGATAACCGAGGAATGTCCCGTCATCGGCAAAGATCGGCTTGCCGCTGGTGGAGATAATGATCCGCGAACCGTCATTGCCCATCGAGGTGTAAACGAAGTCGCGGAACGGCCGATGGGCTTCCATGTCTTCTCGGTGCAGAGCCATGGAGGCTTCTTCTTCGGGTGCGTAGGCAAGCTCCCATCTCGCCCGTCCGCCGGAGGCGACGGTTCGCAGCGCCACATTGCCGTCGAGTGATTTTGGGTAGGGCAGCAACCGATGATCGGAGCCGGACTCCCAACACCAGTCCGACGCGGTACTGACGAAATCTGCCAGCCGCTGTTCGCTCTCGGCTAACTGTCGGAGAGCAGACGTCTCGGGAGTTGCATCCCGGACGATGCCGAACACCCGCTGCACCTGGCCGTTCGCGTCGAACTCCGGTTCGCCGTGCACGACGCAATCGAGCAGACGACCATCGGGCTTGATGAGTTTGGTTTCCACCGCAAACGGCCGGCCCTCCGTCCAGCACGCGGCGTAGTGAGCCTGCAGGATCGCGTGGCTGTCGGTGAGGTCATGGTCGTGAGCCGGTGTGATCGCGACGCAATCGTCGGGCGTTTCGGCGTCGTAGAGGGAAGCGAATTCGGCCGACATCCAGAAGTCGGATGCGGCGGGGCTGTGCGACTCCCAATACGCGGCGCGTGCCATCCGCATCGCGCGGCGCAGCGACCATTCCTGATGCCACCCCCGCGGTTCTCGTGGGTATGGCTGCCGCAATGACACTCCACGAACGGCCATCTCTCACCACCCAAGACGAACCCTCACCAGGGTACAGTCGTAACATGGTGCCGGTCGGCGTCAGAGCGAAAGTTCCAACGAGATCAGAGCGTTCGCTATCGTGGTGTAATTTGCGTGAACCTGACTGGGAACCGGCAGGGCCGGCACGAAGTCGGATCGAAGTTGGAACTCCGGTCCCCGCTTATCGAGGAGCGCGTCGTTTACAACGCGCCCAACAAATCCTGCTTCAGATCCTCATAATCCTCCAGTCCCACCGAGATCCTGATCAGTCCGTCCGTAAATCCGTGCCGCGCGCGTTCGGCCGGATCGTAGGTCGCATGCGTCATGCTGGCGGGATGTTGGATCAGCGTCTCGGCGTCGCCGAGACTCACCGCGCGGGTCGCGAGCTTCACCTTGTCCATGAAACTGCGGCCGGCTGCTAATCCACCTTTGAGTTCCAGCGCGATCATGCCGCCGGGTTGACGCATCTGCTGCTGCGCGAGCTTGCGCTGCGGATGACTGTCGAGGCCGGGGTAGTACACGGCGGCGACGGCCGGATGCGCTTCGAGGTCGTGCGCGAGCCTCAAAGCGGTGGCGCTGTGGCGGTCCATCCGCAGGTTCAGCGTCTTCAGGCCGCGCAGGATCAGGAAGGCATCGAACGCCGAGATGCAGGCGCCGTTCAGTTCCTTGATGCCGACGAAGCGGAGTTGATCGATGATCTCCTTCGGCCCCACCACCGCGCCGGCGAGCAGATCGCCATGACCGCCGAGATATTTGGTGGCCGAGTGAGTGACGAGATCGGCGCCGAGATCGAGCGGGCGCTGCAGATACGGCGTGCAGTAGGTGTTGTCGACGACCAGACGGACGTCGGCGCGCCGGCAGATGTCGGCGCAGGCGGCGATGTCGACCAGCCGCATGTTCGGATTGGTCGGGGTCTCGGTGAACACCAGCCTGGTATTCGGGCGCAGCGCGGCCTGCAGATTGGCCGGATCGGTGAGATCGGCGAACACGACCTCGATGCCGAACCGCGGCAGGTGATGCTCGAACAGCCCAAACGTGCAGCCATACAGCATCTGGTCGGCGACGATGCCGTCGCCCGCTTTCAGCAGTGTCCAGATCAGCGCCGTCAGGGCGCCGACGCCCGAGGCCGTGGCGAGCGCGGCCTCTCCGCCCTCCAGTGCGGCGAGCCGGCTTTCCAGCACCGCCACGGTCGGATTGCCGACCCGCGAATACACGAAGCCTTCGGCCTCGCCGGCGAACCGTGCCGCGCCCTCGGCGGCGCTGGCGAAGGCGTAAGTCGAGGTCAAAAACAGCGGCGGGTTGAGCGCGCCGTGATGCGCCAGCGGGTCGTAGCCGTGGTGGATCGCGGTGGTGGCAAAGCCGGGCGAGCGGGCGGATTCGGTCATGGCGGGGGCTCCTTCGTGGCCAGTATGGCTCGATTTCCGCCACCGAACTTGCCAATCATGCTATGTTGAGCCTTCAAATTAGCAATCTTCGTCACTTCGTTGCGCAGCATATGACCAATCCTGCCAAAAGCGCTCTGGATGCGATTGACCTGAAAATCCTCGCCGAGCTGCAGGCCGACGCCCGGATTCCCAACATCGTGCTGGCCGAGAAGGTCGGGCTGTCGCCGTCGCCGTGCTCGCGGCGGGTCAAGCTGCTGGAGCAGGCCGGGGTGCTGGCGAGCTACCGGGCGCTGGTGGACCGTGCTGCGGTCGGGCTGGCGGTCACGGCGTTTGCGTTCATCCGGGTCGAACGGCATTCCCGCGACAATGCCGACAGCTTCATTGCCGCGGTGCAGATCATGCCGGAGGTGATCGCCTGCCATCTGGTGTCGGGCGACAGCGACTTCCTGCTCGAAGTGGTGGTGCCCGATATCGCCAGCTACGAGGCCACCGTGCTGCGCGGCCTGCTGGCACTGCCGACGGTGCGCGATATCCGCACCTCGTTCGCGATGCGCAGCTACAAGGTCGACGGCCCGCTGCCGCTGCCGGCAGCGCCGACCGGTTGAGGCTCAGCGTCGCGCGGTGACTGCGGCGGCTCACCGGCGTGCAAGCGGAAGATCACGAATTTCTCGATCAGGATCGATTTCTGTTCGATCTGTTGCCACGAGAACCCTGCTTCCTGCGCCCACGCTTTCAGCAGCGGGATGTTGGTGTCGGAGGACAACAGCAGCAGCATCTCGCCGCCGGCCGCGAGATGCCGCCGCGCCGAGCCGAACAGGTCGCGGAGATGGCAGTAACCCGGGCCGGCGACCCAGGCGTGGTCGGCGATATCGACCGGCTCGCCCGCGAACGACGGGGGGCTGGAAATAATCAGGTCGAATCTCTCATCCGGAGTGACGGCCGAGAACAGGTTCGACAGCCGCGCCTCGACGCGATCGGCGACGCCATTCGTGGCGGCGTTGATCCGGGCGGCGTGCACCGCGTTGGGATTGATGTCGAGCGCCACCACCTGGTCGGCGCCGGCAAGCGCGGCCGACAGCGCCAGAATGCCGGACCCGGTGCCGATCTCGACGGCGCGCTTACCCCGCAGGTCGAGCCGCCGCAGATGCGCCGCGAACATGCCGCTGGTGACGAACACGCCGGGATGAAACACCGATGGCGGCACCTCGAGCACAACGTCGCCGACGCGGGTGCGCCGCGTGCGTTTGCTGGAGAGGATGAAGGTGTGAGACGCCCAGTGGACGAATTTGCGGAACAGGGTGCGAGGCAGCGAGTAGCGGTCGGCCGTGGCTGGGCCACGCAGCGCTGAATCCGTCAATGTTTCCCCCCAGCTTCGAGCTTGGTCGGGCGACAACGACGGTCCGGTGCTACCGTTCCTATGTGCGCCGGAGACGATGACGAAGCGATGGGAGATGCAGCGGGCGCTTAGTGCGCGAGCTGCTGCCTCACCCAGCGTACGATCTCTCCCGCCGGCATCGCGCCCGAGGTTCGGGCGCGCTCGCGGCCGTTCTCGAACAGGATCATGGTCGGGATACCCTGAATGCCGAGCCGGCCGGCGATCTGCTGCTCGTTGTCGGAGTTCAGCTTGATCAGCCTGACGTTCGGCTCCAGCTCATGCGCCGCCTGCTCATAAGCCGGCGCCATCGCCCGGCACGGCCCGCACCACGGCGCCCAGACATCGACCAGCACCGGCACGCTGCTACGCGATACCTGCTTGTCGAACAATTCACCGCTGACGTCGGCCGGATGGCCCTCGAATAGCTTATGACCGCACTTGCCGCATTTGCCATCCAGCGCCGGCCGCTGCTCCGGCAACCGATTGACTCCGCCGCAATGCGTGCACACCACGAGATGGTCGGACATGGTCGGATCTCCTCGATCGATTATCTAGGCGTTCCCTTCGTCATTGCGAGGAGGCGAAGCCGACGAAGCAATCCAGCGGCTCCGTGCACGGGGCCCCTGGATTGCTTCGCTGCGCTCGCAATGACGGGAAGAGCTACGGCACCAGCACGGCCGACCCGAGC
>NZ_QTKI01000310.1:0-5956 GCF_010820945.1 Rhodopseudomonas sp. BR0C11 | reverse complement strand
CTCCCCCTCCAGGGGAGGGTGAAGCGAGGTTGTTGCGACGCCGGGTGCTCCATAGCTCGGGATTCCGGGTTCGCTCGCTGGCGCGAGCGCCCCGGAATGACGAGCGCGGAGCTAGAGTCTTACTCCTGCAGCGCCTTCAGCACGTCGTCGGGGCGCTCGACCATCATGGTGTGGCCGGCGCCTTTCAGGATGACGGTGCGTGAGCCGGCGATTGCGGCTGCCAGCGTCTTGCCGTTCTTGGTCGGAGTCATCATGTCGCGTTCGCCGAGGATGAACAGCGTCGGCACCGTCACCTTCGCCGCCGCGGTCAGTGCGTCCTTGTAGTCGTTACAGGCCGACAAATCGTTGAAGATCACGCCGGGCTTGTTGGCTTCGAGCACGCGCACCGAGCCGCCGTGCATCCACAGGCCGGGAGCGAGGTTGCCGCCGATCTCCGCATCCGGGCCAAGGCCCCAGATCGTCATCATCGCAACCGCCGCGGGATCGTTGGCTTCGGCGGCTTTCAGCAGATCGGGGCCGACCGCCATCGTCGAGGTGGTGCCGATCAGCGCCAAGGACGCCACCTTGGCCGGGTGCCGCGCGGCGGTCTCCAGCGCGATCAGCGAGCCCATCGAATGGCCGATCAGCTTGGCCGGCTGGGCGCCTGTTGCGTCGAGTAGCGCGGCGATCCAGTCGGCCATTTCGGCGATCGTCTTCAGCGGCTCGCCGCCGGAGCGGCCGTGGCCGGGCAGGTCCGGCGCCAGCACGGCGTAGCCGTGGTGCGCGAACCAGCGCGTCTGCAGCGCCCACACCGAGCGATCGAAGCCGGCGCCATGGATGAACACCGCGGCGGGCAGCGAGGCGTCGAACCGCTTGCCGCCGGTGGCAACGAAGGTGTCTGTCCCGTTGACCTTGATCTGCATGACTCAGCCCTTCTGCGAAACGCGCAGAGCCTGCGCCAGGTCAGCGATAATGTCGTCGGCGGTTTCAATGCCGACCGACAGCCGGATCAGTTCCTCGCCGATGCCGGCGGCCTTCAGCTGCTCGGCACTCATCTGTTGGTGCGTGGTCGAAGCCGGATGAATCACCAGCGTCTTGGCGTCGCCGACATTGGCGAGATGGCTGGTCAGCCGCAGCGCTTCGATGAACTTGCGCCCGGCGGCGCGGCCGCCCTTGATACCGAACGAGATGATCGAGCCGGCGCCATTCGGCAGCAGCGTCTTGGCCAGTTCGTAGTCGGGGTGGTTCTCCAGCGTCGGATGCAGCACCCAATCGACCGCCTTGTTGGCCTGGAGGAAGTCGAGCACCGCCTTGGTGTTGGCGACATGCCGATCCATCCGCACCGGCAGCGTCTCGATGCCCTGCAGCAACTGGAACGCATTGGTCGGCGAAAGACACGCGCCGAAGTCACGCAGGCCTTCCATTCGCGCGCGGATGACGAAGGCGGGCGGGCCGAACTGCTCGTCGAAGACGACGTCATGATAGCCGGCATAGGGCTCGGTCAGCGTCGGAAATTTGCCGGAGCCGCGCCAGTCGAACCGGCCGCCGTCGACCAGCACGCCGCCGATCGCGATGCCGTGGCCGCCGAGCCATTTGGTCGCCGAATGCATCACGATGTCGGCGCCGAGTTCGATCGGCTTGCTCAGGTACGGCGTTGCGAAGGTGTTGTCGATCAAGAGCGGGATCTTCGCCTCGTGGGCGATTCCCGCGACCTTCGGGATGTCGAGCACTTCGAGGCCCGGATTGCCGATGGTCTCGCCGATCATCAGCCTGGTATTCGGCTGGATCGCCGCTGCAAGGCCGGCGTGGTCGCGCGGCGCCACGAAGGTGGTGGTGATGCCGAACCGCGGCAGCGTGTGCGCCAGCAGGTTAATCGTGCCGCCGTAGAGCGAGGATGATGCAACGATGTGATCGCCGGCGCTCAGCAGCGTCGCGATCGCCAGATGCAGCGCTGCCATGCCGCTCGCGGTTGCGACCGCGCCGACGCCGTTCTCCAGCGCGGCGATCCGCTCTTCGAGCACCGCGATCGTCGGGTTGGAAATTCGCGTGTAGAGGTGGCCGGGCCGCTCCATGTTGAACAGCGCCGCGGCGTGATCGGTGTCCTGAAACACGTAGGAGGTGGTCTGATAGATCGGCACCGCGCGCGAGCCGGTCAGCGGATCGGGATGCTGCCCGGCGTGCAGGCTGAGGGTTTCAAATCCGGGCGGTTTGGGTGCGGCCATGATGTGCTCGGGTTGTTTCCTGATGAATTGTTAGTTGGTCTCCGTCATTGCGAGGAGCGGAGCGACGAAGCAATCCAGGCTCAGTGCTCGGCGCTTCTGGATTGCTTCGCTTCGCTCGCAATGACGGGGAGGGGTTGTCTGAATGTTTTATGCCACGCTCATGCTTCGGCGTCAGCCAAGCCGACCGCCCATAGCGCAAAGGCATAGACGATCGCGATCTCGTCGAGGCGGCTGAAGCGGCCGGAGGCGCCGCCGTGGCCGGCGCCCATGTTGATGCGCAGCAGCACCGGACCCCCGCCGGTCATGGTGGCGCGCAGCCGCGCGACCCATTTGGCCGGCTCCCAATAGGTCACGCGCGGATCGGTGAGACCGCCCATCGCCAGGATCGCCGGATACTCTTTGGCGGCGACGTTGTCGTAGGGCGAATACGACAGGATGGTCTTGAAGTCGGCTTCGCTCGCAATCGGATTGCCCCACTCCGGCCACTCGGGAGGCGTCAGCGGCAGGGTGTCGTCCAGCATGGTGTTGAGCACGTCGACGAACGGCACCTCGGCGACGATGCCGGCGAACAGCTCACCGGCGCGATTGGCGACCGCGCCCATCAGCATGCCGCCGGCGCTGCCGCCGTGGGCGACGATGCGCTTGGGCGAGGTGTAGTTCGCCGCGATCAGGGCGCGGGCGCTAGCGGCGAAGTCGTCGAACGAGTTGGTCTTCTTCTCGCGCTTGCCGTCGAGATACCAGCCCCAGCCCTTGTCGGCGCCGCCGCGGATATGGGCGATCGCATAGACGAAGCCGCGATCGACCAGCGACAGCGCGTTGGCCGAAAAGCCGGCGCCCATGGCGTGGCCGTAGGAGCCATAGCCATACAACAGCAGCGGCGCCTGGCCGTCGAGCTTGAGGCCGGCCCGATGTAGGATCGACACCGGCACCTCGGCGCCGTCGTCCGCCTTCGCCATGATCCGGGTGGTGACGTAATCGGCCGGATTGTGGCCGGAGGGAATCTCCTGGCGCTTGCGCAAGACGCGCTGCCGCGTCGCCATGTCGTAGTCATAGACCTCCGACGGCGTCGTCATCGACGAATACGAGAACCGCAAGTTCGTGGTGTCGAACTCGTAGCCGCCGATGGTGCCGAGCGAATACGCGGTCTCGGCGAACGCGATGGCGTGTTCGTCGCCGCTTTTGAGGTCGCGGATGGTGATCGACGGCAGCGCATTGGCGCGCTCCAGCCGGATCAGATGGCCGGTGGTGAGATCGAAATCGATCACATAGATCCCGGCGCGGTGCGGGATCAGGTCACGCCAGTTGTTGCGGGTCGGCTCAGCCAGCGGCGCGGTGACGATCTTGAAGTCGATCGCGCCGTCGGCGTTGGTGAGGATGAACAGTTCGTCGCCGCGGTCGCCGAGCGAATACTGCACGCCGAGTTCGCGCTTGGCGACCAGGCGCGGCGGTGCGGTCGGATCGGAAACGTCGATCAGCCGCTGTTCGGAGGTCTCGTGATCGCCGCCGGCGATGACGCAGAACCGGCCGCTGGTGCTTTCGTGGATGTGGGTGAACCAGCCGGAGTCCGGCTCTTCGTAGATCAGAAGATCGTCGGCCTGCTGGGTGCCGAGCTTGTGCAGCCACACCTGCATCGGGCGGTGGTTGTCGTCGAGCTTGACGTAGAAGAACGCGGTCGAATCCGCGGTCCACACCAGGCCGCCGTCGGTCTCCTCGACCACGTCGGGCAGGTCCTGCTTGGTCGCCCAGTCGCGGACGCGGATGGTGTAGTATTCGGAGCCCTTGGTGTCGGCGCTCCAGCCTTCGAGCTTATGATCGAGCGAATGCCGGCGGTCGCCGAACTGGAAGTAGTCGTGGCCCTTGGCGAGCTCGTCGCCGTCGAGGATGATGTCGATCTCGCCGCCGCCGTCGCGGGTGACGCGGCCGTACAGCGGGTGCTGACCGCCCTCGCGATATTTACGCAAGTAAGCGTAAGGCCCGTCCGGTGAGGGGACGCTGGAATCGTCCTCCTTGATCCGGCCGCGCATCTCGGCGACCAGCTTCTTCTGCAAACTCGTGGTGTGGCCGAGCACGCTGTCGGTGTAGCCGTTCTCGGCTTCGAGATAGGTGCGGATGTCCGGATCGAGCAGCGACGGATCGCGCAGCACCTCCTGCCAGTTCGGATCCTTCAGCCAGGCATAGTCGTCGGTCAGCGTGATGCTATGGGTGGTGAAGCTATGCGGACGGCGCGGCGCGACCGGCGGTTGCTGGTTGGCGGCACGGGGCAGGGCAGAGGTCATCGGCAGGTCTCGTTCAGGGTGGGTCGGGGGAGGCTTAGCACGTTTCCGCCTTGCGGCGCCGGGCGTATTGCGCTGGATAGGCGGGGCCGCCGGTTCCGGTGGCCGGATGTGGACAAGTGACGGATTGGATGATGGCGGATTTTCACGGCGTATTCCCTTATCTGGTGTCTCCGGTCGATGCGGAGGGCCGCGTTCGCGCCGATGTGATGGGACGGCTGTGCGACGATCTGATCCAGGCCGGTGTGCACGGGCTGACGCCACTCGGCTCGACCGGGGAATTTGCCTATCTCGGCACCGCGCAGCGCGAGGCAGTGGTGCGGGCGACGATCGAGGCCGCACAGCGCCGCGTGCCGGTGGTCGCCGGCGTCGCCTCGACCTCGGTGGCGGATGCGGTGGCGCAGGCCAGACTGTACGAGAAGCTCGGCGCCGACGGCATTCTGGCGATTCTCGAAGCGTATTTCCCGCTCAAGGATGCGCAGATCGAAAGCTATTTCCGCGCGATCGCGGATGCGGTCGAGATCCCGGTGGTGATCTACACCAACCCGCAATTCCAGCGCTCGGATCTGACGCTGGATGTGATCGCGCGGCTCGCCGAGCATCCGCGGATTCGCTACATCAAGGACGCCTCGACCAATACCGGGCGGCTGCTGTCGATCATCAATCGCTGCGGCGACGCACTACAGGTGTTTTCGGCCTCGGCGCACATCCCCGCGGCGGTGATGCTGATCGGCGGCGTCGGCTGGATGGCCGGCCCTGCCTGCATCGCGCCGCGCCAGAGCGTTCAGCTGTACGAGCTGTGCAAGGCCCAGCGCTGGGACGAGGCATTAAAGCTGCAGCGCAAACTGTGGCGCGTCAACGAAGCCTTCGCCAAATTCAACCTCGCCGCTTGCATCAAGGCCGGCCTGTCGCTGCAAGGCTACGACGTCGGCGACCCCATCCCGCCGCAAGCCGCGCTGACGGCCGAGGAGCGGAAAGCGGTGGAGAAGGTGCTGGCGGAGGTCGCTTAGCCTCTCGGGCGAGCATTCCTTGCGGCGTCATTCCGGGGCGCGCCGCAGGCGCGAACCCGGAATCTCGAGCTGCTGAGCACCCCATCGTCGTAAAAACTTCTGGATTCCGGGTTCGCTCGCGTTCGCGAGCGCCCCGGAATGACCACGTAAACATGGTGCTTGCGTGCATCGCAACGACACCGTCCGCCCCCGCGCCCCTCTTGGCGTACCGCTCGGTTCTCCGCTAAAACTGCGGCCAAGCAAGCAACAAAAGGAAACGGCATGAACATTCTCCCCGGCTCCATGCGGTTCGGTGCGGGCCAGCCCGTCAAGCGTCTCGAGGATCAGCGCCTGCTCACCGGGCACGGCGGCTATCTTGACGACAAGGCCGCCGATGGCGCGTTGTGGCTGGTGGTGATGCGCTCCCCGCATGCGCACGCCGACATCGTCTCGATCGACACCGAGGCGGCGAAGGGGATGCCGGGCGTGGAAG
>NZ_QTKI01000309.1:0-5960 GCF_010820945.1 Rhodopseudomonas sp. BR0C11 | reverse complement strand
GCCCGCCAGCATCGCCACGTAGCTGCGCGGCGAGCGGTCGAGCACCGACACGTAGATGCACAGCGCCGACCATAGCGCGATCGCAAGCACCAGCAGCGGCGGCGCCCCGGCGAGATTGGGCACGATCGCCACGGCGACGCAGGCGCCGATCAGGGTGCCGAGGACGCGGAACACCGCCTTCGACCGCGTCGTGCCGGAGAGCGGATGCGAGGTGATGTAGACCGTCGCCACCGCCCAATACGGCCGCGGCAGATCGAGCCACAGCCCGATCGCCATCGCCAGCATCGCAGCGGCGAACGTCTTGAACGCAAACAGCCATTGCTGCTCGTCGGGCAGCGACATCGGCGGAAATCCTAGATTCCGAAAGGAGGGGCGCGCGGCGCCTTCTCGGGTGAAAAGGGCTGGTATCTGGCGCGACCTTTACATAAATGACCATGGGGTCATTTTATGTCAAGATGACGACCCGCCAGAATTGTGCCGTGCTTCATCGCTCAGGACGCGACCATGCCTAAGCCCAAACAAACGCCTGCAAAAACGCTGACCAGCAATGCGGCGGTTCGTTCCAAACGGGTCGCGCGCGGGCCGAGTCCGGACAAGACCGCGCAAACCAAAGCGAGCATCGTGCGGGCCGCACTCGCTGAGTTTCTCGACAAGGGCTTTGCGGATGCGACGATCGCTGGGGTGGCGCAGCGTGCCGGCGTCGCCAAGGGCACGCCGTATCGTTACTTCGCCACCAAGGAAGCGCTGTTCGCCGGCGTGGTGCAGCAGGAGCTGGTCGGCGCGCTCGGCGATATCCTGGAGGAGAGGCGCGGGCGCGACGAGAGCGTGCAGGCGTTCCTGCGCCGGACGCTGCTGATCGCGCTCGGCGAGATCGAGCGCAAGGGACGGGCGGCGATGGCCCGGCTGGTGATCGTCGAGGGCGTGCGGTTTCCGGCGCTGGTCGAGATCTATCGCCGCGAGATGTTCGATCCGGTGCTCGACCAGATCAAGCGCCTGGCGCCGGTAGCGCGCCGCCGCGGCGAACTGCCCGACGATCGGTTGATCCGCCACCCGCATTTGCTGATCGCGCCGGTGTGGATGGGCATTCTCAACAACCAGCTGATCGATCGCGACCACCCGGTCGACATCGCCGGCCTGTTCGAGGCCCAGCTGGAGTTGATGTTTTCCGGCGAGGCAGGGCGGTGAGGGATGAATACCCCTTTGGCCGCTTCCGTCCCACGAAAACCAGACGTCGTGAGTTCGGGCTCGAGTAGTTCTGCTTTTGATAGAACCGGGACCGCGGTTCGGAGTGCTCACAACAGGCACAGCCTCATGGTGAGGAGGCGCGAAGCGCCGTCTCGAACCATGCGCCGCAGGCGATGTGGCTCCTCATCCTTCGAGACGCCCGGCTTTGCCGGGCTCCTCAGGATGAGGACCTTTGCCCTTGGCAAGGGCCAAATCCGCTTCGATCAGGTGATGAACGGCTCTAGAACACCACCACCGAACGGATCGACTTGCCTTGGTGCATCAGATCAAAACCCTTGTTGATCTCTTCGAGCTTCAGCACATGGGTGATCATCGGGTCGATCTCGATCTTGCCGTTCATGTACCAGTCGACGATCTTCGGCACGTCGGTGCGGCCGCGGGCGCCGCCGAACGCGCTGCCCCTCCAGACACGGCCGGTGACGAGCTGGAACGGGCGGGTCGAGATTTCCTTGCCGGCTTCAGCGACGCCGATCACCACCGACACGCCCCAGCCGCGATGGCAGGCTTCGAGCGCCTGGCGCATCACATTGGTGTTGCCGGTGCAGTCGAACGTGTAGTCGGCGCCGCCATCGGTGAGCCCGACCAGATGCTGGACGATGTCGCCGTCGACCTTCTTCGGGTTGACGAAATGGGTCATGCCGAAGCGGCGGCCCCATTCTTCCTTGTCGTCGTTGATGTCGACGCCGACGATCTTGTCGGCACCGACCATCTTGGCGCCCTGAATCACGTTGAGGCCGATGCCGCCGAGGCCGAACACCACGACGTTGGAGCCGGGCGTGACTTTGGCGGTGTTGACCACCGCGCCGACGCCGGTGGTGACGCCGCAGCCGATGTAGCAGCTCTTGTCGAACGGTGCGTCCTCTCGGACCTTCGCGACTGCGATCTCCGGCAGCACGGTGAAGTTCGAGAACGTCGAGCAGCCCATGTAGTGATAGATGGTCTGGCCTTTGTAGGAAAAGCGCGAGGTGCCGTCCGGCATCAGGCCCTTGCCCTGCGTAGCGCGGATCGCGGTGCAGAGGTTGGTCTTCTGGCTCAGGCAGCTTTTGCACTGCCGGCATTCCGGCGTGTACAGCGGAATGACGTGATCGCCCGGCTTCACCGAGGTGACGCCGGCGCCGACCTCGCGGACGATGCCCGCGCCTTCATGGCCGAGGATCGAGGGGAAGATGCCTTCGCTATCGAAGCCGTCGAGCGTGTAGGCGTCGGTGTGGCAGATGCCGGTGGCCTTGATCTCGACCAGCACCTCGCCGGCCTTGGGCCCTTCGAGATCCAGCTCGACGATTTCGAGCGGCTTCTTGGCCTCGAACGCGACGGCGGCCCGTGTCTTCATGGCGATCCTCCTGGCATCAGCGAAACTGCGATTGCCTCTCGTATCGCAAATCGGCGCGCCGACTTGAACCGTTTTCTAGCCTGGTGAGGCGACGGGGCTCATGCCGAGGCGGCGCGGCAATCGTCTTCGAGCGGCAGATCGTCGGGCGCGTTGGGATCGCCGGGCGCGGTGGCCCAGGCGAGCTCGACCAGCGTCACGGTGCGGCGGCCGGCGCCGTCGAATTGGCAGACGATCAGGCCCTGTTCTTCGATGTAGGTCAGCAGGCGCCGGGCGCGGCGCAGCGAGTGGGTGCCATAGGCCCGTGCAATCGCGGCGTCGCCGGGGCAGGGCCAGCCTTCCTTGGCGGCGCGGGCGATGATCATGAACACGCCCTGCATATCGTCAGGCAGGGTGGAAGCGCGGAGCGTCACGTCCTGCCACGCATCATCGGCGGCCATCTCGGTGGTGAGGCCGGCGCGAGCGTGCGTCAGCATCCGCCGAAACTCGGTCATGTCCGGGATCGCGGTGGCGAGGCCTTCGATCCGGCAGCGCACCACGAATTCCTGATACAGCACGCCGATGGCGCGGAAGCCGGCATCCGGCTCGGCCAGGATCGCGCGCAGGATACGGTCGAGCCGTTCGCGGCGCTCGGCGATCTGTTCGTCGCTGAGCGGCGGCGCTTCGGGCTCAGGCGTGGTGTCGATCGCGACAGACTTCGCCGCCATCAACTGGCTGAGCAGATCCGGCGCGGGGGCGCGGCGCTGCGGCCGCGTTGCGGTGGTCTCCGGCGGCGGCGCGGCGAGGATCACGGCGCGCGCGTCTTCGAGCCCGGCTTCCGGCAGCGGCATCAGGCGTGGCGTGGAGTTGCGCGGGTGCGTTTCGGTCGGCCCGATCCGCAAGCCCAGCGGCCGGCGCGACAGCGCCGGGCCGAGCGCCATGAACTGGCCGCGTTCGAGATCGCGAAACGCTTCGGCCTGCCGCCGCTCCATGCCGAGCAGATCGGCGGCGCGCGCCATGTCGATATCGAGGAAGGTGCGGCCCATCAGGAAGTTCGAGGCTTCTGCCGCGACGTTCTTGGCGAGCTTGGCGAGGCGCTGGGTGGCGATCACGCCGGCGAGGCCGCGCTTGCGGCCGCGGCACATCAGATTGGTCATCGCACCGAGCGAGAGCTTACGCGCTTCGTCGGAGACTTCGCCAGCCACCGCGGGCGCGAACAGCTGGGCTTCGTCGACCACCACCAACATCGGGTACCAATGGTCGCGCGCGGTGTTGAACATGCCATCGAGAAACGCCGCAGCGCGGCGCATCTGGTTCTCGGCATCGAGTCCTTCGAGATTGAGCACCGCCGAGACGCGATGAATCCGGGCACGTTCGCCGGCGACCTGCAGGCCGCGCTCGGTGTGGTCTTCGGCGTCGATCACGAGATGGCCGAATCGCTCCGCCAGCGTGACGAAGTCGCCTTCGGGATCGATGATCGCCTGCTGTACCCAGGGCGCGCTCTGCTCCAGCAGGCGGCGCAGCAGATGCGACTTGCCCGAGCCGGAATTGCCCTGCACCAACAGGCGCGTCGCCAGCAGTTCCTCGAGATCGAGAGCCGCGGTTGCGCCTGAATTGGTTTGCCCCATTTCGATCGCAACGGTCATGGCTCGGCCCGAGGTCTCCTTTCGCGAGCAGGGGGCTTAACAACCTGGGCGCGCCGCGTCGAGCACCTGCGGCGGTTCCGCCCGGTGTTATGCACGCACATCAGCGTTGCGTGACAAGCCGCGAATCAGCGCCAGCCGAGCGCCGGCGCGACGTGGGTGAGAACGGCCTCGATCACATGGGCGTTGTAATCGACGCCCAGCTGATTGGGGATCGTCAGCAACAGCGTGTCGGCTTCGGCGATCGCCGCGTCGGCCTTGAGCTGTTCGATCAGCGCGTCCGGCTCCGCCGCATAAGAGCGGCCGAAGATCGCGCGGGTCTGTTCGTCGAGATAGCCGATCTGATCCTGCTGCTGGCCTTCGCGGCCGAAATAGGCGCGGTCGCGATCGTCGACCAGCGGGAAGATGCTGCGGCTGACCGAGACGCGCGGCGTGCGGGTGTGGCCGGCCTGTTTCCACGCGTCGCGATAGGCGCGAATCTGCGCCGCCTGCTGAACGTGAAACGGCTCGCCGGTCTCGTCGTTCTTCAGCGTCGAGCTTTGCAGGTTCATGCCGAGCTTGGCGGCCCACACCGCAGTGGCGTTGGAGCCGGCGCCCCACCAGATGCGGTCGCGCAGGCCCTCCGAATACGGCTCGAGCCGCAATAGTCCGGGCGGATTGGGAAACATCGGCCGCGGGTTGGGCTGTGCGAAGCCCTGGCCACGCAAGAGGTCGAGCAGCACTTCGGCGTGGCGGCGGCCCATGTCGGCGTCGCTCTCGCCCTCGGCGGGCTGATAGCCGAAATAACGCCAGCCATCGATCACCTGCTCGGGCGAACCGCGGCTGATGCCGAGCTGCAGCCGGCCGCCGGCGATCAGATCGGCGGCGCCGGCATCCTCGGCCATGTACAGCGGATTCTCGTAGCGCATGTCGATCACGGCGGTGCCGATCTCGATGCGCTCGGTTTTGGCGCCGATGGCGGCGAGCAGCGGGAAGGGCGAGGCGAGTTGCCGGGCGAAATGATGCACGCGGACGTAGGCGCCATCGGCGCCGAGCTGTTCGGCGGCCTGCGCCAGATCGATGGTTTCGAGCAGCGCATCGGCGGCCGAACGCGTGCGTGACTGCGGCGACCAATGGCCGAACGAGAGAAAACCGATCTTCTTCATGGAGACAGCCCTGACGATGTGAAGGCTGTAGATAGTGCGCCTGCCGTTTCAGAAAAAGCCTTCGCTGGCGCATGGCGGTGATCGATCAGCACGCGCGCCGCGCGTGATGCCTCAATCGTTCGCCAAGCCGCGCAGCAGCAGATCGACACTCGCTTCGGTGAAGGCGACGAAATCGACTTCCTTGCGGGTGCCGAACAACAGCGACCACAGGCTGAGCAACACCGCCGGACTCATCACGATCTCGGTGAAGGCAGCGGCCGGCGCATCGCGGAATTCGCCCGCGGCGACGCCGTCGTCGATCACCTGCCTGAATTGATCCATGATCGGCGCGACGAATTCGTCGTAGTGACGGTCGACCAGATCCGGAAAGCGACAGCCCTCGGCGATCAGGAAGCGCAGAATTTCGCGGGACTCGCGGTTCTCCGCAATGTGGCCATAGGTGAAGGCGATCAAGCCGCGCAGACGTTCGGTGGCCGAGCCGGAGAGGGTGAGCGCGTGGTCCTTCAAGCCCGGCAGAAACGACTGCGATTTATGCCGGACCATCTCCTCGAACACCCGCTCCTTGGTGTCGAAGTAAAAATAGATCGTGCCCTTGGTCACGCCTGCGCGCGCCGCGACGTC
>NZ_QTKI01000031.1:0-21745 GCF_010820945.1 Rhodopseudomonas sp. BR0C11 | reverse complement strand
GGCGCGAGCGGGGGCGACCTGGTGCGGCGGGTGGCTTGTTGTCGCTCTTGCTGTGACGCCTGTCCGATCGCGATAGCTGCGGCCGGTTCGGCTTCGCCGAGGTCTCGACGCGGATTGGGGATTTCAGCGTCTCGACAACTTCCGGGGAAGGTTCGGGGGAGGGCGGCTGATCGTTGGCGTGCGCCGGTTCGTTAGCCGCTGGCGAGCTCTCGGGCGGTTCAGGTTGCGAACGCTCCGCCGGCGCCGGCGCCGCGACGGCTTCGGGGATATCGATGGCTGCCTCGCCGGCCGCGATGATCGTCACTTCCATCGGCGTGTCGATCGCCAGCGGCGACGACCTCTCTGTCCAGTGCAGGAAGACCATCGCGTGACAAGCGGCGACCGCGCCGACCAGCAGAAGTCGCCCGCCCGGCGAAAGCGCGAGAGTCGGCCTCTTCATCTTTGATCGCGTGGTTTGTAGTCCGGGCGCGGTGCGCGGCCACGAGGGTCGCGTTCGGTCAAGATCGCGATGCGGGACAGGCCGTGGGCACCGAGTTGGTCGAGCACGGTCACCAACGCCCCGTGCCGGCATTCGCGATCGGCGCGGACATGGATGGCACGCGTTCTGTCGCCGGCGGCCAGCGTCAGGATGGCATCGCCGAGCCCGTCCACCGCGACGCCCTTGTCGCCGAGTTGGGCGTTGCCGTCGCGATCGAGCGTGACGACGATCGGCTCGGATTGCTCGACCGGTTGCGCGGTCGTCGCTTTCGGCAGATCGACCGGCAGGCCGGCGGTGAGCATCGGCGCGGTTACCATGAAGACGATGAGGAGGACGAGCATCACGTCGACGAGCGGCGTGACGTTGATCTCCGCCTGCGGGCGGAGTTCATTGCCCCGCGAGCGTATCGCTTCAAGAACGCTCATGGCGCGGCACTCCTATCGCGATCTCGCGGTGGCGCGCTCGAGGTCCGCGCCGATCAGGCGCTCGGCCTCTGCCTGCACGAAATCGTCGAGCGCGATCGCCGTCCTGTTGAACAATGCGCCGATGCGGTTGTAACCGATCGACGCCGGGATCGCGGCCGCGAGCCCCCAGGCGGTGGCCGCAAGTGCCTCGGCGATGCCGGGTGCGACCACGGCAAGGCTGGTGTCGCGCGCTTCGGCGATGCCGGCAAAGCTGGTCATGATTCCCCACACCGTCCCAAACAGGCCGACGAAAGGCGCCACCGAGGACACGATGGCCAGATTGGGTAGCCCCGCTTCGGACTTAAGGATCAGGTCGCGCGCGGCCCGCGTCATGGCATCGACGACCTTCGCCCGACGATCGGCTTCGCTGGTGCCTCGCGGCGATGCATCGCGCGCTGCTGCGCCCGCGGCGGAGACCGTGGCGAGGATCGTTGCTTCGTCGCCGTCGCGGCTGCGGCGGAGCGCTGCCGACAGCCGCATGAACGCCACCACCGCTTCCGCGATCCAGACCCAGCTCAGGATCGATGCTGCGAGCAACAGGACCAGCACGGTTTTGACGACCGGCCCGGCCTGGGCGAACACGGCGGCGGGGGTGAGCGAGATGTCGTGCATCGAATTCTCCGTCGCAGGCCCCGTCTCGACGGGGCCTGCTTGCGTCCGCCATTCGGTCAGAAGGTGCCCTTGAAGCCGACGTAAAACGTGCGGCCGGGCTCCGGATAGCCCCAAGCAAGCTGGTAGTTTCTGTCGAAGATGTTCTTCACGCCGCCAGACACGGTGAAATTCTCACGCACCTTGTACTCCGTCGCGAAGTTGGCCAGCACATAGGCGCCGGTCTTTACGTAGCTGGAGACCGTCTTGTTGTTGATCACCTCCGTCTTCTGCGACCATCGTTCGTCTGCGTAGGTCACGTTCGGCGTCAGCGTCAGCCCCTCGATCGGACTGTAGGTCGCGTAGACCATACCCTTCACGGTCGGAATGCCGGTCTGCTCGATCGTCGGGTCGATCGGATTGGTGAGCACATTGTGGATGTAGGAGATGTTGCCGCCCGCGATCAGCGTCGGAGTGAAAGCATAGTCGATCGCGAAATCGACGCCGTAGCGGTGGCCGTCACCGACATTTTGATATTGCGTGATTGCGGAGACCTTGCCGGTGATCGGGTCGGTGTAGCTTTTGCCGGTCGCGACCGACTGCATCATGTTCTCGACCGTGGCGTAGTAGCCGAGGATCGAGACCTGGCTTTTCGGGGCGAACGCGTTGGTCCAGCCGATCTGGTAATTGATGGCACGCTCCGGCGCCAGATCGGGATTGGAGGCGCCGGTGCCGAACCGTGAGCTGAACCGCTCGAACAACGTCGGGAAGCGAGTGCGGTCGGAGATGTTCGCAAACAGCTTGGCGGTTTCTGAATAGCGCCAGACCGCCGCGGTTTGCCAGTTCAGCGCCGAAGAATCGGTCAGCCTGTAGTTGATCCAGTACGGTTCATAATAGACCGACTTGTTGACCTGTCCCAGCACGTATTCCTCGGCCTTGCTGAGGTGGCGCCAGTCGTAGCTGACGCCCTGCACCCAGTCGATATCTGGACCGAAATGCACGGTGTTCTCGGTCGCGACCGAATAGGTGTCTTCGGTCGAGGTCTGGGCCGGTTCATCGAAGCAATTGATGTTGGCCGCCTTGGTGGTGGCGCAGGTCTTGCTCTTCGGCGTTGTCGTGCCGTTCAGGCCGTAGCGGTCGGTGTAAAGCTCGTTCCACTCGGAGTGGTTGTCGCGCCGCACGTGAGTGGCGAATTTCAGCGTATCGAACCGGCCGAAATCCTTGCCGACCTCGATCGAATTGCCGATTGCCCAATCCTGATAGATCGAGCGCGACGCGCTGCTCGAATAGCGCAGCGTCTGCGCTGCGTCGTCCCACATGTCGATCGCGTTGTCGAACGTTTCCCAGAAGGTTCGCGTCTTGACGTAGGCGTCATCGCCGATCGCGGTTTTGGTTGCCGCCGACAGGATCTGCACGTTCCAATACGGCCACGACCAGTATTTCTGCGACGCCGTCGGCTCGACATTGTAGGGCGCACCCTTCTGGCCGTTCTGGCGGATGAAGTTGATCGAGTACTCGTCCTCCGGATTCGGCGTCCATCCGGCTTTCAGGTTGACGCTCCAATCGTTCGACGACGAGAAGTCGCGGCGTCCGCCGTTCTCGATCGAGGTCGGCGTAAAGCTCGACGGCAGCTCCCAACCGTCGATCTTCTGCCAGCTCGCGCTTGCTTGGAAGTAATAGTCGTTCTGCTTGCCGCCGACCCGCCCGTAATTGCGGAATCCGTCGAACCGGCCGCCGTTGCCGAACTCGGCCTGCGAGCGCCACTCGCCTTCGATCGGCCGTACCGGCTTTTTCGTCACGAGGTTGATGGCGCCGCCGAGGCCCCCTGGACCGTCGAGCACGGAGACGTAACCCTTGGCGATCTGAATCTCGGAGATGTCGTCGGTGAGGAAGCGGGAGAAGTCGATCCGGTTGTCGGCGGGAAGATAGATGCGCACGCCGTCGATCGACAGCGGCACTTGCAGCCGGTCGAAACCGTGAACATAGATGTTGGTCTCGTTGCGCTGGCTGCCGGTGGTCCCGGCGGCTACGCCCGGCACGAGGTCGATCGCCCTGTCGAGCGTGTGCTTATCGAAGCGCTCGGTCTGCTGGTTGGAGATCGTGCTGCCGCCGAAGTTGTTGAACTCCGATGAGTTGGCGCCTGCCGCGGTCACATGAATCGTCCCCAATTCATAGACGCCTTCGTTGCCCGCTCGTGCAGCGTCGACTGAAGTCATCGTCGCTGCGCTCGCGAGCAGGATGCTCAACTGGCTCACTCGTTTCATTTTTGCCCCCTGTGAACGACGCCCCTTTGCGTCGGAAAACGAGAAGCGCCGCGGGCCTCGGTCGGCCGCCGGCGATAATGGTGTCGTGAGGTCGGTGCTCCCGCCGATCCGATCGAGCGTCACGCGACCGAGACGCGACGGTCCTGCGGTAAGCGCGTCGTCGTGCTGGGTTGTCCGGGCGGAGATACCGATCTGGAGCGTCGCCGGGTCCCCGCACGCCGAGCGACAGGTCGCTCCCTTGGCCGGCAGAAATTCTGGGAAAGCCATCACGACGTCACAATCGTATAATCCAATTACATATAATATCTGCGCTGTCCGCTTTACGGACCGCAATGGGCAAAATCGGTCACTTCGAGCGTAAGTGCCTCGGCGTTGAGCAATTCGGTACCCGAATATGCTAAGTCAGCCAGAAGTGGGTATTTTCGGTCCCAAGCGTTGCATCTGTGCAACTCTGTAGGAAGCGGCCCTTGATCGCGACCTCGCATCGCTAGCGAAGGCTGGGCGTGCAAACTTCGGCCGCCCCGGTAGTCGAAGGTCGAGCTTGTTTCTTTTATGTACATATATCTGACTATGCCCTTACCTGCGTCGAGACCTCTCGATGGGCAGCAAAGGGCATGTGAGCCGAAACATGGGCGTGACCGACGACATCCGAGCTGGTGAACTCGCCTCAGACTGGTCGGGAAGCCCCGACGCTGGCGTGGTCTTCATCGGCCGCATCCACACGCCGTGGAACAGGCTGGAGGAGTGCCCGCGCCACGGCCGCGCCGATGGTCCGGTTTGCCGAATCGAAGTGTTCGAGACCTGGCTGCCGGCTCTCGCGGGCATTGACGACGGCACATTGCTCGAAGTGTTCTATTGGCTGCATCGGTCGCGGCGCGATCTACTACTGCAGTGCCCGCGCAATGACGGTGACGCGCGCGGCACGTTTTCGATTCGCTCGCCGCTGCGGCCGAATCCGATCGGCACCTCGATCGCCCGTGTCGACCACCGCGACGGCGCCAACCTGTTGGTGCGCGGACTCGATTGTCTGGACGGCACGCCGCTGGTCGATCTGAAGCCAGACCGCGCCGAATTCATGCCGCTGGCGCCGCCGAAGCCGGGCGACTTCCAGGTCGGTGAGCCGCGGCGATGATCGGCCCGGCCCGGCGTCTGGTCGTCCTGCTTGCGCTGACGATGCTGACCTTCGCCGTGAGTGCGGCGGCCGTCGAAGCGCGCAGTGTGACGGACTCCGCGGGGCGCCGCGTCGAGGTCCCCGATACTATTTCCCGCGTGTTCGCTGCGGGGCCGCCTGCCGGGATCTTTCTCTATGTGGTCGCGCCGGAAAAGATGATCGGCTGGGGGCGCACGCCACGCGACATCGACAAGCCGTTCCTACTGCCGAAGGTGCGCGATCTTCCCGAGCTGGGCCGGCTGACCGGCCGCGGCGATACCATCAGCGCCGAGCGATTGATGGCTAGTAAGCCGGATCTGATCATCGATCTCGGATCGGTCAACGAAACCTATCGCTCGATCGCCGACCGAATCCAGGCACAGACCGGCATTCCCTACGTGCTGATCGACGGTCGCTTCGAAAACACACCCGCCGCGATCCGGCTGCTCGCGCAGATCCTCGGGGTGAGCGCGCGCGGTGAGGAATTAGCCAAAGCCAGCGAGGCGATCTTCGCCGAAGTCGACCGTGTGGTTGCGACCGTGCCCGCAGCGTCGCGTCCGCGCATTTATCTCGCGCGCGGCAATGACGGCTTCGAGACGGGATCGCGTGGCTCGATCAATACCGAGATCATCGAGCGGGTCGGCGCCGTCAATGTCGTTGAAGGCATCCGCGAGGCCGGCGGGATCGCGCGCGTATCGCCCGAGCATGTGATCGGCTGGGCGCCGGATACCATCATCACCATCGATCCCGCCGTGCGGGACCTGATCTTGAGCCGCCCCGAGTGGCAGCCTATCCCGGCGGTGCAGAACAAGCGAGTGTTTCTGCTGCCGAACCAGCCGTTCGGCACGATCGACCTGCCGCCTTCGCTGAACCGCCTGATCGGCCTGCCGCTGCTGCTGCACGCGCTCTACCCGGCGCAGATGACGTCCGATATCAGGACCGAACTGCGCGACTTCTACCGCCTGTTCTATCAGGTCGAGGTGCAGGACGGCGATCTCGACCGGCTCCTCGAAGGACTTCGTCGCTGAAGTGCCGATCTTGCGCGTCACGCCGGTCGTCGGCGGCCTTGCGATCTTGCTGCTGGTCGTCGTGGTGCTCGCCGCCGGGATCGGGCCGTACCGCATTGCGCCGGGCGACGTCGTCGCGGCGATCGTGGCGTGGATCGCTGGCGGCCACGTCGACGGGCAGATCGCGGCGGTGCTGTTTCAGGTGCGGCTGCCGCGCATCGCCGCGGCGATCTGCGTCGGCGCGGCGCTGTCGGCCGCCGGTGCCGCGTATCAAAGCCTGTTCCGCAATCCGCTGGTGTCTCCCGATATCCTCGGCGTCTCGCAAGGCGCCGGGTTCGGAGCAGTGATCGGCATCCTGTTCGGATTGCCGGTCGTGATGATCGAAGCGCTGGGCTTTGTGACCGGATCGCTGACGGTGATCCTGGTCGTGACGCTGGCCTGGTCGTTGCGCCAGCGTGGCGACATCCTGATGCTGGTGTTGTCCGGCATCGTCGTCGGTTCGCTGGCGGCGGCGGCGATTTCGCTGGTGAAGATCGTCGCCGATCCCTACGCGCAACTGCCGATGATCACCTATTGGCTGCTTGGCAGCCTGGCCAGCATCCGTCCCGACGATATCGTCGTCGTCGCGCCGACGGTCGCGGTCGGCATGATCCCGCTGTTTCTGCTGCGCTGGCGCATCAGCGTGCTGTCCTGCGGCGACGACGACGCGCGTTCGCTCGGCGTCGATGTCCGCCGCACCCGGCAGATCGTCATCGTCGCGGCGACGCTGATCACCGCGAGCGTCGTCGCGATTTCCGGCATCATCGGCTGGGTCGGCCTGATGGTGCCGCATCTCGCCCGGCTCCTGGTCGGGCCGCGCTTCGACCGGTTGCTGCCCGTGTCGATCCTGATCGGCGCGGCCTTCATGGTCGTGGTCGACACCATCGCCCGCACCGCCGCAACGATCGAAATTCCGATCGGCGTGCTGACCGCCCTGGTGGGTGGCGGTCTGTTCGTCTGGCTGATGACGCGGCGGGGATCTCGTTCGATCTGGAGGCGGGAGTGACTAGGCGCCTCGTCCTCGACCACGTTGCGATCGGGTATGACGGGCAGCCGCTCGCCGAGGGAATTGACCTTGTGCTGTCGGGCAGCAGCACGACTTGCCTGATGGGACCAAACGGTGTCGGCAAGACCACGCTGTTCAAGACCGTGCTGGGGATTCTGCCACCGTTGCGCGGCCGGATCGTAATCGCCGGTCACGATATTTCGACACTTCGCCCGGAGCAGATCGCGCGCCGCATCGCGCATGTTCCGCAAGCCTACCAGGGCGATCCGACCCATACCGTGCTCGATATCGTGGTGATGGGCCGAACCGCGCGGCTCGGTCTGTTCGCGTCGCCCGGCCGCGACGATTATGCGGCGGCCTGGCGAGCGCTGGAGGCGCTTGGTATCGCTGACATCGGCGACCGATCCGCCGACCGCATCTCCGGCGGTCAGCGGCAATTGATGCTGATCGCACGCGCCCTGACGCAGGATACCGAACTGATCATCATGGACGAGCCCACCGCTAGTCTGGATCTCGGCAACCGCTTCGGCCTGCTCGACCAGATCCGCGCGCTGTCGGCGCGCGGCCTGTCGCTGCTGGTGTCGACCCACGAACCCGAGCACGCGTTTGCGATCGCCGATCACGTCGTGATCCTGGGGCACGGCCAGCCGGTCGCAGTCGGGCCGGTCGACGGGATCCTCACCGCCGAACGGTTGCGCGCGCTTTACGGTCTCGACCTCGCGATCGAGACCACCCCGATGGGACGGCGTGTCGTCACACGTTGCGACCTGCCGGCGACGCCGGCCCGCTAACTCAGCTCCAGGAGACCCGCCCGATGGCCCCGCTTCCTCTCGCCGTCATCGTCTACGAGCCCGGGGATGCACTCGAGGAGATCCTGGCCGCCGCACGCGACCGCCTTGTCGGGCTTCCGAAAGTTCGTATCGCCGGGCTCGTGCCGCGGCTTGGACCGCGCCATTCCAACGGCCGTGCCTCATTTTGGCTCGATGATGTCGTTCGCGGCGATTCGATCGCGTTGTCGCTGGATCATGGACCGGGCTCGACCTCGTGCATTCTGAACGCCGATGGCCTCGCGACGGCGCGGATGCGACTGGCCGAAGCGACTGCCGGCCGGCCCGACCTCGTGTTCTTCGGCCGATTTGCCAAGGAAGAGATCGCCGGACGCGGCATTCGCGAAGAGATCGGGCTGGCGCTCGTGCAGGACGTTCCGGCGCTGGTCGCCGTGGAGCGGGCGATGCTGCCGGGCTGGATCGCGTTCGCCGCTGAAGGCTGGACGATGCTACCGGCCGATGCCGACGCCGTCGTCGCCTGGTTCACCGCGCTTGCGGCCGAGCGCCAATCCGCGGACACCTGATCGCGAAGCCACGGTGCGAGCGCTGCCCGCACGAGCGTCTTTGCCGGCGTTCGCTTTCGCGTCCGCACCAGATCGCCTAGGTTAGCCGCTGGCAAGCGACCCGCGGCACGAGCGATGGCAGACCATAAGATCGACGCATATCTGGTGTTGCGCAGCGGTGGACGCCTTCTGGCGGGTCGGGACCGGATTCACCTGCTCGAGGCCGTCGCCGAACACGGCAGCATCAGCAAGGCCGCGAAGGCGATGGGTCTGAGTTACAAGACCGCCTGGGAAGCCGTCGACGCCATCAACAATCTGCTGCCGACGCCGGCGTTCCTGACCCGGACCAGCGGCCGGGTCGGTGGTGCCGCGGACATTACCCCCGAAGGGCGGCGGTTGATCACCGTGTTTCACCGACTCGAGGAGCATCTGACGAAGATCTCGACGCTGATCGCGGAAGAAGGGCTAGAGGAAATCGGCGACGCGCTGCTGTGGGCGAGCGGCTTCAAGGTCTCTGCGCGCAACAAGTTCATCGTTGAGGTCGTCAACATCCGACGTTGGCCGGTTGACGTCGAGGTCGAACTCAAAGTGTCGGACGACCTTACCATCCACGCGACGATCACCAACGCTGCTGCCGAACAGCTCGATCTTGCGCCTGGGCGCAAAGCGCTTGCGTTGATCAAGGCGCCGTTCGTGCGCCTTGTCACGCCCGACGAGGTGTCGAAGCTGCGCCGCAACGTGTTTCGCGGTGTGGTCAAGCGCAGGGTCGACGCCGAGGTGCATTCGGAAGTGAATCTCGACATCGGAGGCGGCAAGACCATCGTTGCGGTGGTCCCGCGCCAAGATGCCGAAGATCTCGGAATCGCGGAGAACGCCGAGGCCGCGGTGACCTTCGAAGCCGATCACGTCATCATCGCAGTCCAATAAGGCGCGGGCCTAACGTCGACGCCCGGCGGCCCCGTGCCAGCGGCCGAATAGCCGTGTCCGTCGCGCAGCCCCCGGAGTCAGACGCGGGCCTGGCCTCACGCTCCTGTCTTTATGGTTAACGAGTCGTTAACCTTTTCCGCGCCAGGAAGGAGGTCGGGCTGGATGCGTAACACCGGCTCTTTTCGGAGAGTGTGTGAATGAACCAATTCAAGCTTGGCGACGAAGTCTGCAAGGACAACGGACGGCGCGGCGTCGTCCGCGCGATCTTCGTGAATCGGGATGCCGCCCGGATGTGTGCGGTCGAGATCAATGGCGCGCTGGATTTCGTCGAGGAATCCAAATTGTTGCCGCAGCTGCGGGCCGACCTCGCGGCCTGACGCTCTCACTTGGTCCGCCTCGTTGATGCGTCAGCGAGGCGGTTGTTCTGAGCTCCCCCAAGATCGACGTCTACGAAGTTCGAGCTCGCCAGCGTGAGCGAGTGATCGCCGGATCGCGCGACGAACGCGCTCGGCCAGTTCTGCTGCCGTTGTGACTTCATTGGCGGCTCAAACTGTTTCGCTCGATCGTTGGCGCCTGCGCGTCCACGCGCGATGAGCGCCGCTTTCCCTTTATCGGAGCACGGCCGTCACGTTCCCGGCTGCGCCGGCGTCGTGACGGCAAGCCCGGCGCGTGGCGATTTGCCGCCGGCTTCCGTTAGCATCCCTGCTCGCACCTGCACGTTGCCTCCCGCGAATCCGCTGAGCAGCGCACGCCATCGATCGCGCTTGCCCGATTCTGTCGGCGCCGCTCGCAAGACAAGTGCTCGCGATCCTGGGGAAGACGCGATGATCGAGCCGTATTGCGGATCGGCGCCGCTACCTGCGGAGCTGATCGGCCGATGGAATCTTGATCCGGTGCTGATCGCTGCCCTGGTGGTCGGAAGCTCGGCTCATCTGGGGATGGTGGCTCGATCGTCGCAGGCTACGAGTCGTAAGGCGTCCGTGGCGCCCCTGCTTGGGTGGGCGCTCCTGGCCTTGCTTTTTGTGTCGCCACTATGCGCGCTGACATCGGCGCTGTTCTCGGCGCGCGTCACTCATCACGTTGTCCTGGTCGCCGTGGCGGCCCCGCTGCTGGCGCTGCCGTGGAGGCGAAGCAAGCTGGCGCGCCTGCTGGCGCGGGCTTCGGCTGCTGTCTTCATCCTCCATACGGTGTCGCTGTGGCTGTGGCACGCGCCGGCGCCCTACGCGGCCGCGTTAGCTGATCCTGTGGTGTTCTGGGTGATGGAGCTGAGCCTGCTCGGCAGCGCCGTGGCGCTGTGGCTGGCGATTCTGTCGCCGGTCGCGCCGATCGGACGAACACTCGGGCTGCTATTGGGATCGGTCGTGCAGATGGGGATGCTGGGCGCCGTCATCACGTTCGCGCGGACGCCGCTATATGACGCGCATCTCGGCGTCACCACGGCGTGGGGGCTGTCGGCGCTGCAGGATCAGCAGCTCGCCGGTCTGATCATGTGGGTGCCGGCCTCGTTGCCCTATCTTGCGGTCGCGCTGGTTCTGCTGGCGCGTCGGCTCGACCGCCCGATGATCGCCCATGAACCGGCCCGATGATCACGTGGCTGAAAGTCGTTCATGTCCTGGCGCTGATGGTGTGGTGTGCCGGGCTGCTGGCTCTCCCCGGTCTTTTCGTGCACCGCAGCCGGCTTTCGGACATCGCGGCGGCCGAACTGCACCGGCTGACCCGAACGCTGTTCATCAAGATCACGTCGCCGGCGGCTTTCGTCGCCGTGGTGGCGGGCACGTGGCTACTGTTCCTCCGCGAGGCGTTCACGGCCTGGATGATGCTGAAGCTCGTCGTGGTCGGGATGCTGGTGGTGATCCACATTCGCAGCGGCTACCTGATCCTCAATCTGTTCGACGCACATGGGCACTACGCGGCCTGGCGGCGCTGGATCATGACGACCGCGACGCTGGCTACGATCACCGGCATCCTGACGCTGGTCCTCGCCAAGCCCGAGTTGTCGCCGAACGGCCTGCCAACCTGGCTGACGCAGCCCGGCGGACTTCAGTCGTTGGTCGAGACCATCAGGCCGACGCCGTGATCGAAAACCAATTTGCCGCCGTGCCATCCAGCGAGGCCGACGAATACGGTGCCGAGTGCCGAGATCATCAACCCGACCGGCAGCACCGGGTCCTCGTTCACCAACCGCCATCCCCAATTCGCACCGGCGATCGACACCAATGTCACGCCTGCGACTGCGTGCGTCCAGCTCGTGGTCCGCTGTCGGATGCCCTTAACCAGCAACAGCTCGGCAGTGCCGGCGATGCTGGCCGCGACGCCGAGCCAGAAAGCGAAGCCGCTCGCCCACAGTCCGGCGCGGGCCCAGAACGGATCGGCGCTCCACCAATAGAAGACGTCGCAGCCCAAGGTGGAGATCACCAGCGCGATCGGAAATGCAACCAGCATCGCGTGGACCGGATGGCCGGCGAACGCCACCACCGAGCTGGTGTCGTATTCGCTGATCTCCTCGACAACGGATTTGGGCATCGCTCACCTCTTCGTTCGGTAATGCGGCGAGGACGCGCCGGTTGCATCGTTGCCGCTGTCGCGATGCCGCTGGCCGGATGCAGCGGTCCGCTGTCGACACTGGACCCCGCCGGTCCATCGGCGGCGGCGATCGCGCAGCTCTGGTGGCTGATGCTCGCCGGCGCGATGGTGCTGTTCGGTTTGGTGATGGCGCTGTTGCTGTGGGCGTTCGTTCGGCGCGGCGCTGCGCCGGACAGGCCGAAGCTGTGGCTCGCGGGTGGCGGCCTGGTGCTGCCGGTTATGGTGTTGATGCCGTTGCTCGGCTTCGGATTGCTGACCGGCGAACGGCTGCTGGCGCATCCGCGTGCGGCCGAGGTGACGCGAATCGAGGTCGAAGCGCGGCAGTGGCAGTGGACCTTCCGCTATCCGGCGACAGCCGGCGGAACGCGCGTATCCGTCAACGAACTGCATCTGCCGGTCGGGCGTCCGGTCGACCTGCACGTCACCAGTCCGGACGTGATCCACGGTTTCTGGATCCCGCGCCTCGGCGGCAAGATCGACGCGATCCCCGGCCACATCAATGTCATCCGGCTCAGCGCCGATCGGCCCGGCAGCTATCACGGCGTCTGCGCCGAGTTCTGCGGCGGCGGCCACACCGCGATGGATTTCCGCGTCACGGCGCATGCCGACGACAGTTACGAAGGCCGCTTGGCCGAACTGCCGCGGGATCGCCGATGACGGACGGCATCGATCATCGGCCCCGGCCTCCGATCGCTGCGATCCGGCTGCACAAGCAGCTCGAAGCGTTGTGGGGCACGCCACCCGGTTGGGCTCGCCTGTCGGCAGTGAACCACAACATCGTCGGCCGGCGCTTCATCCTGACGGCCTTCGTGTTCTTCGGCATCGGCGGCGTGCTGGCGATGCTGATCCGGGCGCAGCTGGCGACGCCGCGCAGCGCGTTTCTCGGGCCGGAGGTCTACAACCAGATCTTCACCATGCACGGCACGGTGATGATGTTTCTATTCGCGATCCCGATGTTCGAAGGGTTTGCGATCTACCTGCTGCCGAAGCTGCTCGGTGCCCGCGACATGGCGTTCCCCCGGCTCGGCGCCTACGGCTATTGGTGCTACCTGTTTGGCGGATCGATCCTGGTGATCGCGCTCGCGATCGGGCTGGCGCCAGATGGCGGCTGGTTCATGTACACGCCGCTGACATCGAAGACCTACAGCCCGGGCATCAACGCCGACATCTGGCTAATCGGTGTCACCTTCGTGGAGATCTCGGCAATCTCGGCGGCGATCGAGATCATCGCCACCATACTGAAGCTGCGCGCGCCCGGCATGTCGATCGACAAGATGCCGCTGCTTGCCTGGTATCTGCTGGTCACCGCCTTCATGATGCTGGTCGGGTTTCCGCCGCTGATCCTGGGCTCCGTGCTGCTGGAGCTGGAGCGCGCATTCGGTCTGCCGTTTTTCGATCCGACCCGCGGCGGCGATGCGCTGCTCTGGCAGCACTTGTTCTGGCTGTTCGGCCATCCCGAAGTCTACATCATCTTCCTGCCGGCCGCCGGCATGGTGTCGACCATGCTACCGACCTTCGCCCGACGGGAAATCATCGGCTACGGCTGGATCGTGGTCAGCGTGGTGGCGCTGGCGTTCCTCAGCTTCGGGCTGTGGGTCCACCACATGTTCACGGTCGGGATTCCGCATCTGGCGCTGGCGTTCTTTTCTTCGGCCAGCACCGCGGTGGCGGTGCCGACCGCGGTGCAGATTTTCGCCTGGCTCGGCACGCTGGCAGCCGGGCGGCCGCAGCTCAAACTGCCGATGCTGTATCTGCTCGGCTTCTTCTCGGTATTCGTGATCGGCGGCCTCACCGGTGTGATGCTGGCGATCGTGCCGTTCAACTGGCAGGCGCACGACACCCATTTCGTGGTCGCGCATTTGCACTACGTGCTGGTCGGCGGCTTCGTGTTTCCGATTCTGGCGGCGACCTATTATTGGCTGCCGCACCTTACCGGGCGTGTGCCGCGCCATAGCCTCGGCGCACCAGCGTTCTGGCTGATCCTGATCGGCTTCAACCTGACGTTCCTGGTGATGCACTGGACCGGCCTGCTCGGCATGCCACGCCGGATCACCAGCTATGGCGCGGAGACCGGATGGGAGTGGCCGAACCTGCTGTCGTCGATCGGCGGCTTCATCATGGCGATCGGCTTTGCGCTGTTCACGGTCGACGTGCTGATGCATTGGCGGCACGGCAAACGCTGCAATCGCAATCCTTGGGTCGCGGGCACCCTGGAATGGGCGACCGCGACTCCGCCGCCGAGCTACAATTTTGCGTCTCTTCCGCTGGTGGCGTCGCGTCTCCCGCTTGCTGAGCAGCCCGATCTTGGCGCCAGGCTGGCGGCTGGTGCTGGTTATCTCGGCTTCGTGCGTGACCGGGCGCTGGAGACGCTCGGGGTCGACGCGATCTCGGGCCGCATCGAGCAGATTGTCCGCCTGCCGAACCGCAGCTTTCTCCCGTTCGTCAGCGCGGGTGCGACCGGTGTCTTCTTCCTGGCAGTTCTGTTCAAACTCTATCTGGTGGCGGTCGGCGCGCTGGTTGGAGTGATTGCGACGCTGCTGCTTTGGGTGCCCTCGTCCGGCGGGCGCTGCGATCGCGGGCCGCTCCCGGTCGGCAATGGCAAGACCGCGGTGCTACACAGCGAAGCGGCCTCGCCACCCGCGCTGTGGGCGCTCTGGCTGGCGCTCGCCGCGGACGCCACGGCTTTTGCGTCCCTCGGGTTCGGGTTGCTGTTCTTGTGGGTCGTCGCGCCCAACTGGCCGCCGCCTGAGTTCCTGCCCTGGTCACGATGGGGGACGGCGCTGATCATTGCCGGGCTCGCGGTCGCACTGGTCGCCAGCTATTTGGCGACGACGCGGCGGATACTCGCGCGCGCCAACCGGCGCGAGGCCGCGCTTGTGTTCGCCGGCCTCGGGCAGATTGCCGGGCTGGTCGGCTGCGCTGTCATTATATCGGCCGCGCCGGATCCGACGCGGCACGCCTATGCGGCCGTCACCCTGGTGATGCTGCTGTATGCCGGCCTGCACGCGGCGGTCGGGCTGGTGTTTTCAGGCTTCGGCCTGTGGCGGAGCCGTGCCGGTTTCATATCGCCGGCTCGCAGCCTCGATCTCAGGCTCGGTGCGATCTGGGCAGGCTTCACCGCCGCCATTGCCGTCACGGTGGTGCTGACGGTGTTCGGCTTGCCGCTGCTGATGCGGACAACATCATGAAGCCGCGGCTTGCGCTGCTGCTGATCCCCGCCGGCTTCGTGATCTGGGCGTCGGCCTTCACGCTGCTGTATGCGGCGCTGTCGCTTGGCTGTGCGTTCGGCTGGCAAAACGATGCGATCGGCGGCGTCACGCCGTTGCGGCGGACGCTGCTTGCGATCTGGCTTGTCCATCTGGCCGCACTGGCCGGGCTGCTGATCTATTGCGTGCGACTGCGATCGGACGCGAACGCTCGGACGTCCAGATTCTTGCGGCAGGCCGCGATCGGATCGGCCGCGGCGGCCATCGCCGCAACGGTCTGGACCGGGGTCGTGATTCTTGTGGCGACGCCCTGCCTATAAAAAGAGAGATGTGTCCGACGTCACGGCGCCGGACAACAGTCAGGTTGCTACGGTGTAGCTCGCAGCCGGCGTCGGCAATGTGATGGTCGGCTCCTGCGCGTCGGGGGTGAGTGACGGCTGCAGCGGCGCGCCGTGTTTTGGATGGAGTCTCAGCCGCTCGGTGGCGATCGTCACGACGTCGTCCCAACGCGCCAGGAAGACATCGACGCAGGTTGGGTCGAAGTGGAGGCCGCGGCCGTTTTCGAGGTGCTGCCGCGCCACCGGCAGCGGCATCGCCTCTTTATATGGGCGGGCGGTTGCCAGCGCGTCGAACACGTCGGCGACCGCGACGATCCGCGCCGCGATCGGAATTTCCTCGCCCTTCAGTTTGTTCGGGTAGCCTTTGCCATCCCAGCGCTCGTGATGACCGACCGCGATGTCGGCGGCGAGCTGAATCAGTTCGCACCGGCTGCCGGCCAGAATCGATGCGCCGATCGTGGTGTGGGTCTGCATCACGGCGATCTCGTCCGGAGTCAGCTTGCCCGGCTTGAGCAGAATATGGTCGGGGGTCGCGACCTTGCCGACGTCGTGCAGCGGTGCAGCCAGATAGATGTCGCGGCACAGCCTTTCCGGCAGTCCCAACCCTTCCGCGATCATCCGGCTGTACTTTGCAACCCTGAGGGTGTGATCGCCGGTGTCGTTGTCGCGATACTCGACCGACAGCGCCAGCCGAAGAATGATCTCTTCCTCGCGCTCCTGCAGCGCGTGGGTGGCGCGCGCCACCTCGCTCGCCAACAGCGCCGCGCGGTCGTTCAGCTTACGGACTGCCGAGCCGAGCCGGATCATGTTGCGCAGGCGGACCTGGGTCTCGAGGCTCTTCGGCCGCTTCGGCAGGAAGTCGGTCGCACCGGCCGCGAGTGCCTGCAATCGCACTTCATCGCTTTCGATCGAGGTGATCATCACGATCGGGATGTCGGAGAATTTTGGCAGCGAGCGCAGCCGCCGGATGAGACTGATGCCGTCCATCTTCGGCATCTCGTAGTCGGCAAAGACGATGTCGATGTCGAGGTTGCGGGCCGTTGCCAGGGCCAGCACCGGGTCGGTGAAAGCCGTCACCTCAACCTGGCCGTCGGCTTCGATCGTTCGCTTCAAGTAGTCCAACGCGGACCGACTGTCGTCCACAACCAGTGCTTGAATTAGCATATTGCGCAACTCACAATGTGTACGCCAAATTCAACCTAACACCTATCTATTAAGTGCGAACTAAGCGTCTGCAGCCTGCGTATCTTTTGATCTAATACTAAAAGCGTGAATTGCCTTGTAGTTCACCGTAGTGGCAACCACGAGCCGCGCGGCAGGCACTAAGTGTTTTCCGCAGACGCAGTTTAGCGAGGCGCAGTACACTATCTTAATAATTAGCAGTCAGGCTTTCCCCTATCGACAAAGTAATCGCAGAGACGATGAGTCGTCTCGCGGCTGGGGATAGCAATGACGTTCGATCCCACCGAAGCGGGAGCCGCGCTTCGGCTTCCTTCCGACTGTAGTATCTCGTCCATCCGAAGCATCCACGAAACGATCCAGGAAGCGCTCGGCCGCCAAGGCCCGCTCGAGATCGACTGTTCAAAAGTGAACAGGGCCGACCTCACCTCGATCCAGCTTCTGCTGTCGACCGCCAAGACCGGAGAGGCCCAGGGCCGACCGGTGGTGCTGACAGAACTCTCCGAGGTGCTTCTCAACACCATTCAGCGCGCCGGCTTCACCGGCGACGAAATAATCGACAAGCATTTCCCGCAAAAGAAAGGTGGCTCGTAATGGCCACGATCCTCACCGTCGACGATTCCCCCAGCATCCGCCAGATGATCAAGGTGACGCTCGAGCCTGCCGGCCACAGCGTCGTCGAAGCCGGCGACGGCGCCCAGGGCCTGTCGAAGGCGCAGGCCACCAAGGTCGACCTCGTCATCACCGACCTCAACATGCCGGTGATGAATGGCCTCGAACTGATCAAGGCGCTTCGCAAGCAGCCCAACCTGGTCGGCCTGCCGATCGTGTTCCTCACCACCGAGTCCAATGACGCGGTCAAGCAGGAAGCCAAGAGCTGCGGCGCCACCGGCTGGATCACCAAGCCGTTCAAGCCGGAGCAACTGCTCTCCGTGGTGAGCAAGCTGGTGCGGTCATGACCACGATCGATCCGGCAGCCGTCTTCCGCCAAGAGGCGGCCGAGCTGTTCGAGGTGCTGGAAGCGGCGCTGCTCGATCTCGGCCAGAATCCCGACGACCGCGAACTGGTCGACTCCGCGTTTCGCGCCCTGCACACCATCAAGGGCTCGGGCGCGATGTTCGGGTTCGACAAGGTCGCCACCTTCACCCACGAATTCGAGACCGCGTTCGAGCGCGTCCGCAAGGGCGAGATCAAGCCGACCCAGGATCTGGTCTCGGTCGCGCTGGCCGCCAAGGATTTCATTCGGGCGCTGATCGAAACGCCGGATGAGACCGATGCGATCATCGGCGACGCGATCCTGGCCGATCTGAGCCGGTTCGTGTCGCCGGCCGAAGCCATCGAAGCACCGGTGTCGTCGCCCGTTTCGGCGCCTGCCCCGACCCCGGTGTCGGAGCGCCGCCAGGTCGGCTGGCATCTCCGCTTCGAATTCGACTCCCAGATCCTGCGCAATGGATCCAACCCGCTGGACCTGCTCGACGACCTCAGCAAGCTCGGCTCCTGCTTCGCGATGCCGCTGACCGATGGCATTCCGTTCCTCGACGAGCTGGTGCCCGAGGATTGCTATCTGAAGTGGGACGTCTCGCTGCATTCGGATTGCGACAAGGCCGCGATCGACGACGTCTTCATGTTCGTCCAGGACGAGATGCAGCTGTCGCTGGAGCCGTTGTTCGAGGGCGAAGCGCCGCAACCGGTGCCGATGCTCGAGCTGCCGGACGTTTCCATTCTGCCGCCAGAGCCGCCGCAAGGTGCGGAGGAAGTGAAGCCCGCGCCGCAGGCCGCAACGGCTCCCCCAGCCGCGCCGGCTGTGGAGCGCCGCAGTGGCGAGCCCCGCCGCGCCGACGATCGCGGCATCGCCACCGTCCGGGTCCAGGCCGAACGGCTCGACGAGCTGATGGATCGCGTCGGCGAGCTGGTGATCGCGCAGGCGCGCCTGACCCAACTCGCCGCTTCCGGCAATGACATCTCGATCAAGCTGATCGCCGAAGAGATCGAACGCCTCGCCTCGAGCCTGCGCGACACCACGATGGGTGCCCGCATGGTGCCGATCGGTTCGCTGTTCGGCCGCTTCCGCCGCCTGGTGCACGATCTGTCGCGCGATCTCGGCAAGCCGGTGGAATTCATCACCTCGGGTGAGGATACCGAACTCGACAAGACGATGATCGAGTGCCTGGCTGATCCGCTCGTCCATCTGATCCGCAACGCGATCGATCACGGCATCGAAGCGCCGGCCGCGCGGGTCGCCGCCGGAAAACCGGAGCAGGGCCGGATCGAACTCGCCGCCGTGCATGCCGGCGCGCAGGTTCTCGTGACCGTGAAGGACAATGGCGGCGGTCTGAATACGGCCCGGATCCGCGCCAAGGCGGAAGAGCAGGGACTGATCGCGCCGGGCGCTACCGCCTCCGATCAGGAAATCCATCAGTTCCTATTCCACCCCGGCTTCTCGACGGCGCAGACCGTTTCGGCACTGTCCGGACGCGGCGTCGGTATGGACGTCGTCAAGCGGACCATCGAGAACATGCGCGGGTCGATCGACCTCTCGACGGTCCCGGGTGACGGCACCACCGTCACGCTGCGCCTGCCGCTGACGCTGGCGATCATCGAAGGTCTGCTGATCCGCGTCGGAAGCGGCCGCTACATCATTCCGCTGTCCGCGGTCGAAGAGTGCGTCGAACTCACTGCCGAGGACGAGCGCTCGCGCAGCCGCAACTTCCTCAACGTCCGCGGCAACCTCGTGCCGTTCCTGCGCCTCCGCGAAATCTTCGACGCGGACGGCGAACCGGACCAGCACCAGAAGACGATCATCATTTCGACCGGCGAGACCCGCGTCGGTCTGGTGGCCGATCAGATCATCGGCAACCACCAGACCGTCATCAAATCACTGTCGAAGCTGCACTCCGACGTCACGATGTTCTCCGGCGCCACCATCCTGGGTGACGGAACGGCAGCGCTGATCCTCGACGTCGTGCAACTCGTCGGCCTCGCCCAAGCCCAGTCCGAAAAGCAGATCAGCGAGGCCGCCTGATGAGTAACGATCGGGTTCAAAGCGCAACCGACGGCGATGCCGACGCGATGCAGGTGGTGATGATCGGACTCGGCGACGAGAAATTCGCGATCGACGCCGGCCTCGTCCGCGAGATCATCGATCCGATCCCGGCCACCAAGGTCGCCGGCGCAAAGGCGTTCGTGCCGGGGGTGATCAACGTCCGCGGCAACGTCATTCCGTTCGCCGATTTGCGCATCCGCTTCGGCATGCCGGTGCAAACCCACACCGCCGACAGCCGCATCGTGGTGCTCGAAGTCCGCCTCGACAACGAGGCGGTGCTGGTCGGCGTCAGTGCCGACCGCGTCTACGAAGTCACCGAGATTTCGCGCACCGACGTGCAGCAGACCCCGCGTGTCGGCATGCATTGGAAGCCGGAATACATCCGCTTCATCACCAAATGGCGCGATGAATTCGTCGTCGTGCCGAACATGGAACGGATCCTGAATTGAGCGCCCTCGGTCAGACATCCGGCAGTACGTGCCGCCAACCAGCGTTGAAGTGAGGAAGACATGGCCGAAACCGCGCAATATCTGACGCTCGGACTCGCCGGAGAAACGTTCGGAATGGCGATCCGCAACGTTCGCGAAATCCTCGATATGCGGCCGATCTCCCGGCTGCCGCACGCGCCGGAGTTCATGCTCGGCATGATCGACGTGCGCGGGACCGGCTATCCGATCCTCGATCTTCGGCTGAAGCTCGATCTGCCGGCGGTGCCGCCGACCGAGGCGACCCGCATCATCATTCTCGACGTGCCGGTCGCCGGCCGCGTCGTCGGCGTCGGCTTCGTCGCCGACTGTGTCTACGAAGTCACCGACATTGAAGAGAGCTCGCTGGAGCAGGTCCCAGACGTCGGCGGCAAGTGGAAGTCGGATTACATCGCCGGCATCGGTCGCAAGGGCGATCGCTTCGTCATCATCTTCGATCTGGCGCGCCTGATGGCCGGCACCGACATGTCGGCCGGCGCTGCCGTGGCCCCTTCTAACGACCTGGCAGCCTGAGCCGCCCGGTCGCGATCTGTTGTTGCGTGAGTTTGACCGAAACCTTCGACCCTAAGGAAGCTCGAAATGAGACTAACTGTTAAAGCAAAGCTGGCCGGCGCCTTTGGTGTCGTGATCCTGCTGTCCGCCATCACCGGCGGCATCGCCTACGTCAAGCTGACGCAACTGGCTGAGACCTCGGAAGGCCTGGTGTCGCGCTCGCAGCGGATCGACAAGGCCGGCGAACTGCAGAACAACATTCTGTACCAGACCCGTGCCCAGCGAGACATCATCATCGCCTCGACCGACGCGGAGCTGCAGAAGGTCGCCGATGAGGTGAAGCAGTATCGCAAGGATGCGCTGCGCATCCGCGACGAGATCGCTGCGATCGCCACCGAGACCGGCAAGCGGATGCTCGAGAAGTTCTCGGTCGCGTACGACAAGATGAACGCGACCGAAGATCAGATCATCAAGTTCGGCACGCTCAACTCCAACAACCGCGGCGCCCAGCTCTGGACCTCGGAAGGTTTGCCGGTTGTCAAGGATTGGAACGAGGCGGTCGACAGCACGCTGGCGGAAGCCCGCAAGCTGCCGGTGTCGGCTGAGCGCGCGACGGCGCTGATTTCGATCCTGTCGATCCGTGCCGACGGTGAGGCGGTCCAGAAGAGTCTCGCGCTGTCGTTCTATGCGTCGAACCTCGAAGACCTGAACTCCACCGTCAAGGCGCTTGGCGACGCTACCGAGCGGCTGCGGTCGAGCTCGCAACAGAGCGTCGCAGCGCTGTCGGCCGTCGGGCTGTCCTCGTCGGCCATCACCAGCCAGTCCGAGCGCTTCGCCAAGATTGCCGGTCGCGTTTCCGATATCGTCAAGGAAGGCGGCAACATCCGCGCCGCGGCGCTGGCCGGAACCGAAGGACGGGCGACCTCGACGGTCGCGATCCAGGCTGCGACCGACTATGTCAACTACGTCAAGAAGGCGATGGCCGAGATGAGCGAGCAGGCGGCGTCTGACGCTGCCAGCGCCAAGCTGCTGCTGATCAGCATCGTGATTGCGTCGCTGCTCGCCGCAGTTGCCTCCGCGCTCTGGATCGCCATCAACATCAGCCGGGGCCTGACGCAGGCCGTGGGGCTCGCCAACGCCGTTGCGATCGGCGATCTCAGTAAGAA
>NZ_QTKI01000308.1:0-5995 GCF_010820945.1 Rhodopseudomonas sp. BR0C11 | reverse complement strand
GCGGGCGTCGGTTGGGTTTAGGGGCCGGGTTCGGACGTGGCCGGGCGTTTCCCCTTGGATCGCAGCAGCGCTTCCTTGACGTAGTGCTGCTCGACGATGCTCACGGCGTTCTTCACCAGCTTGCGCAGCGAGGATCGCCCGAGCTGCTTGCTGATCGGACCGAGCGCCTGACGCAAGGCATCGTTGTCGTCGGCAGCGTCGAGCCGCCGCGCCACATTGCGCATCAGCACACCGATGTACTGATCCTCTTCGCCATCGACGGCCGAGACTTCGACTTCGGTCTCGGTGCCGAGCTCGCCGCGGATCGTGGTCTGGAACAGCCGCACGGTCTTGTAGCGCCGCAGCAGCGTCAGCAGGCGCGACAAATCGGCACCCGGGCGGCCCATCCAGCTGCCCAGCGATCGTCCGACCGCCGCGGGCTTGGAGCCGATCTGCACCAGATCGAGAAACGCCTGATTGACGTGACGGACGACGCCTTCCGAATCCAGCGCGACGAAACCATCGGGAATGCGGTCGATCAGTCCGCGCAGCACGGCGTCGTCGTCGACTTCGTCGATCGCAGGCGTCGTCGTTACCGGGGTGAAGTGCAGCAGGAAGACCTGACGTCGTTCCGACGACATCAGCGAGCCGCGCAGCATCCAGGCGCGGTCGTAGCGGCCGAGATGGACGAGGACGCTGAGCGCGGTGCCGCGCTGACGAACCTGGGCCAACATGTCGCGCACCGCATCGCGGTCGGCAGCGGCAACTTCGGCGAGGAAATCGCGACCGGCGAGGTCGTCATTGCCGCGCTCGCGGCTGATCGCATTGGCCGCCGCGCGGTTGGCTTCGACGATGCGCATGTCGCCGGCGGAGACGATCATCACCGCATCGGCGGCGGCATCGAACACCAGCCGGTAACGGGTCTCCAGTTCACGTAACCGCCAATAGTCGCGCTCCATCGCCTGCTGCGCCGCGATCAGGCGGGAATGCAGCTCGGTGACGGCCTGCATGTTCTTGCCGACCGCGATCATGCCGGTGCGATCGCCCAGCAGCATCGTGGTGAATTCGATCGGGATTTCAACGCCGCTCGGGAAAGGCTGATTGATCTGGCGGAAAGCCGAGATGCCGCTGCGGCGGGCGTCTTCCACCATGCGGCGAACCTTGTCGCCACCGTCGGTGCCGGCGATGTCGCTCCAGCGACGCCCCAGCCAACCGTCTACGCTTTCAGCCGCCATTGTCGGAGACAGAGTGGCTTCGCGAATCACACCCTCCATATCGAGCAGAAGGGTGATGTCGGCATGAACGGATTTTGACGCCATGAGCTCCGCTCGCACACAGCGGGGCGTCAATACGACGCATTGTCCAGAACACCGCCGTGCTCACAAGCACTTATGCAGGTTACGCCCCCTTGACAAGGGCCTGTTCGGGCCTTGGAACGGAAAATTAGCCGAATTGTCTAACCGGTAATATAATTTCGACAGATCAACGTCATCTAGCACAAACGCATCGAACGAACGGTGTCCAATTGTGTTAGAACGACTTTACAGAACCGATCAGAACGGGTTTGGATGCGACTGTTTGTCGTGGCCTACGAGGCCCGGGGTCGCTTGACGCCAAGACGGGTTCTTAAGGAGAGAGACGTGGTCAAAAAACTTCTCACAATTCTCAGCATCGCCGCTACCGCCGGATCTCTGTCGATCGGCACTGCCTCGGCTCAGGACGCCAAGGCGGGTGAGGCGGTGTTCAAGCAGTGCATGACCTGCCACCGCGCCGACAAGAACATGGTCGGTCCGGCTCTCGGCGGCGTCGTCGGCCGTAAGGCTGGTACCGCGGCTGGGTTCACCTATTCGCCGCTGAACCACAACTCGGGTGAGGCCGGCCTGGTCTGGACCCAGGAAAACATCTTCGCCTACCTGAACGATCCGAACGCGTTCCTGAAGAAGTTCCTGACCGATAAGGGTAAGGCTGACCAGGCGGTTGGCGTCACCAAGATGACCTTCAAGCTCGCCAACGAGCAGCAGCGTAAGGACGTGGTCGCCTACCTGGCCACCCCAAGTAAGTCGATCCGACCTACTGACGCTTGAGAATCACAAGGGCTTCGGTTCGCAAGAACCGAAGCCCTTCGTGTTTGGGAAACCCTCTGCCCGCGCGCCGGAAGCGTCCGCCGCGGCGCCCTGCCCGGCCTTCAGCGCCAGCGGCGCAGCACGTCGACCAGATGCGCACCGCCTGCAGCCATCAGGCACAGCGTCGGCACCATCCAGCCGGCGCCGGCGAGCACGGCACGCAGTGCCAGCAGCATCAGCGCGCCGGAGATCATGCCCGGCAGAAAGTCGGCCGGCGCAATGCCGCGCTTGCGCCACAGCCAATAGCCGATCACCGCGATCGCCTCGACGAGCAGGAAGATCAGCACCGCGTCGACCACGGTGCCGCTGGCGAACAGTTCGGACATCATCTGCATGGCAGCTCTCGATGCGACCGCATCGTCAGGGGCTCAGAACGGCGTGTTGAGCGCGACCACGGTCCAGTTGAGGTAGGCGGCGAACGTCACCCAGACCAGATAGGGCAGCAAATAGTAGCTCGCGGTGCGGGCGCTGCGCCAGAACACCACGACGCCGGCCAGCACCGACAGCCACAGCAGCGGCACTTCGAGCAGCGCCCAATCCGGCCGCCGCACCGTGAAGAACAGCATGCTCCACAGCACGTTGAAGAAGCCGTTGGCGGCGAACAGGCCGATCACCCAGTCGCGTTGCGCGCGGGTGCGGGCGCCGCGCCAGGCGTACACCGCCGACATCGCGGCGAGCGCGAAGATCACCGTCCAGGCCGGACCGAACGCCCAGTCCGGCGGCTGCCACCACGGTTTCACCAGGCTTTGGTACCAAGTCCCGGTGTCGGTCAGCGAGCCGCCGAGCAGACCAACGAAGATTGCGACGGCGGCCGCAACAAAGATCGGATTCACAAGCCACCGCCTGCAGGTATCAGACCGAAGCTAGCCCCGTCATGTGGGCCAGGTTCTTGAAGAAGATCCGGACGTGGGCGATCGGTTTCGCCCGCACCAGCTTTTTGTTCATGTAGGCGTCCCACGTCAACTTCTGCACGTCGCGATCGCGGCAGATGCTGACGAATTGTTCGCGGCGCTTGTCGTTGGCGTACCAATACCATTGCATCAGGCCGAGGATCCGGAACACCGAACCGTTGCCGCGCATGAAGCGCTTGCGGGCCAGCTTCAGCGCCTTGGCGTCGGCGGTCTGCAGGAATTCTTCGACCGCTTCGGCGGCGAGCCGGCCGCCGAGCAGCGCGTAGTAGATGCCCTCGCCCGACGCCGGCGCGACCACGCCTGCGGCATCGCCGGCGAGCAGCACGCTGTGGCCGTCGTCCCAGCGCGGCAGCGGATGCAGCGGGATCGGCGCGCCTTCCTTGCGGATGGTCTCGACCTCGTCGAGGCCGGTCTGCTTGCGCAGCTCCGCGACCGAATCGCGCAGCGAGAAGCCCTTGTGCATCGAGCCGGTGCCGACGCTGACCGTATTGCCGTGCGGGAACACCCAGCCGTAGAAGTCCGGCGAGACGTGGCCCTGATAGTACACGTCGCAGCGCCGGCTTTCATAAGCGGCCTTCTGCTCCGCGGTCGGCGCCTTGATGATCTCGTGATAGGCGAACACGAACGGCACGCGGTCGGCATCCTGCAGGAACTGCCGCGCCACGCCCGACACCGCGCCATCGGCGCCGATGATCGCGCGGCAGCGCACCGTCTGGTCGATCATCGCACCATCCGGTCCGCGCCCTTCGTAGTGCACCGTGTTGACGCCGGCCTCGTCGCGGCTGAACCGCTTGAACAGGCCGGTGCGCCGTTCGGCACCGACCGTCGCGGCGCGCTGGCGCAGCCACTCGTCGAAATGCTCGCGGTCGACCATGCCGACGAAGCCGCCGTCGATCGGCATGTCGACTTCGACATTGCTCGGCGACACCATCCGGGCGGCGTTGATCTTGGCGACCAGCATGCTGTCGGGAATCGCGAAGTCGCGGATCGCGCGCGGCGGGATCGCGCCGCCGCACGGCTTGATACGGCCGGCGCGGTCGAGCAGCACCACCCGCTTGCCGGCGCGCGCCAGATCGCACGCCGCAGTAGCGCCGGCAGGGCCGCCGCCGACGACAACGACATCGTAAATTGCGGAGCTATCACTCATTTCAACCTCCGGCGACTGCTGCATTGGTCAAATCAACGTCACGACGATTTTGCGCGCGATGCACCCACACAGCCATCGCCGCCGACACTACAAACAAACCAGCTTCCGCGGCGAACACCGCCGCATAGGACAGAGCGGGCGCCCCCAGGATCAGGCGCGCCAGATCGCTCGCCAGCGTGCCGATGAAGCCGCCGATGCCGAACGCGATCGCCTGCGCCGCGCCCCACAGCCCCATCCGCACGCCTTCGCGATGCTCGCCGCCGGCGCCGACCAATTCCATCATCGAGCCGATCGCTGCGACCGCATAAGCGCCGTTGGTGACGCCGAGCATGAACACGGTGCCGCGCAGCGGCCAGCTCGGACCGACGATCGCGGCCGACGACAGCCCGAGCAGCGCGATCGCCGATGCGATACAGCCGCCGATCGTCCAGATCTGCAGATTGCCGCGCGTCCTCGGAAACAGTGCGCCGATGATCGGCACCATCGCCATGCCGATCAGCGTGCCGCCATGCTGCACGCTCGACAGCTTAGTCGTCTCGCCCGGCGTGAAGCCGAACACCGCGCCGGCAAACGGCTCCAGGATCAGATCCTGCGCGCTGTAGGCCAGCATCGACACGAACACGAAGATCGCAAACCGCCGCGCCTGCGGCTCGTGCCAGACCTCGAGGAAAGCTTTGCGGAACGAGCCCTTCGGCGCCGCCGCGGGTGCCGCGACCGCAGCGCGGCCTTCGACGCCCCACACGCCCGCGAAGGTCAGCACCATCGCGATCAGCGACACGCCGCCCGACACCGCGATCAGGCGCTGCGGCGAGAACGGATCAAGCAGCTGGCCGGCGATCGCAGTGGTGACGATGAAGCCTGCGATCATCATCACCCAGACGATCGTGGCCGCCGCCGCGCGGCGTTTCTCGTCGGTGCGCTTGGCGAGCAGCACCAACAGCGACGTGCCGGCCGCGCCGACGCCGCCGCCGATCAGGCAGAACGCGACGATCGCCAGTGCCGTACCGAACAGCGGCTGCACCGTCATCCAGGCGGTGGCGACCGCGGCCATGAAGCCGCCGAGCGCCAGCACCGCCATGCCGCCGATGATCCACGGCGTGCGGCGCGAGCCGCGGTCGGAGCCATGGCCCCAGGCGGGGCGGAACACCTGCAGCGCGTAGTGAATCGCGACCAGCGCGCCGGGCAGCATCGCCGGCAGCGCCAGCTCCACCACCATCACCCGGTTCAGCGTCGAGGTGGTCAGCACGACGATCGCACCAAGGCCGGTCTGCACCAGCCCCATCCGAACAATGCCGAGCCAGGACAGCGGTCGCATCATGATCAAGCTGCTCCGAACGATGAAACGGCGACGGCGCTGGCCATCATGCCGGACACATACAGCGCGACGCCGAGGCCCGAGAACCAGGTGGCGCGTTCGACCGGCGAGCGCAGAAACCGCACCATCAAGGCGAGCTGAACGACGAGCACGAAGCCGACGATGCCGGCCTGGATCGGCCGATCCCACGACAGCAGCAGCGCCACCACGATCACCTGCGGGATCGCCATCACGGCGCAGAGCACCCGCGCGGCGTTGTCCACGCCGAGCTTCACCGGCAGCGAGCCGACGCCGGTCTTGATGTCGCCTTCGATCGACTTGAAGTCGTTGAGCGTCATGATGCCGTGCGCGCCGGCGCTATACAGCAGTGCCAGCGTCACGATCCACCACGGCGGCAGGCCGCCGAGCATCACCGCGGCGCCGGTGAACCACGCGAAGCCCTCATAGGTGATCGCGCAGGCACCGTTGCCGAGCCAGCCGTTCTGCTTCAGGCGGAACGGAGGCATCGAATACATCCAGG
>NZ_QTKI01000307.1:0-5997 GCF_010820945.1 Rhodopseudomonas sp. BR0C11 | reverse complement strand
TACTTGGAGTCGGCGAGGCCTTCGTGCAGCACCTGCATGATCGACAGACAGGTGTCGAAGCCGATGAAGTCGGCCAGCTCCAGCGGGCCCATCGGATGATGCGCGCCGAGCTTCATCGCCATGTCGATGGCTTCGACGTTGCCGACGCCTTCGTACAGCGTGTAGATCGCCTCGTTGATCATCGGCAGCAGGATGCGGTTGACGATGAACGCCGGGAAATCCTCGGACACCGCGATCTGCTTGCCGAGCTTGGTGACGAACGCCTTCGCGGTCTCGAAGGTGGCGTCGTCGGTGGCGATGCCGCGGATCAGCTCGACCAGCTCCATCACCGGCACCGGATTCATGAAGTGAATGCCGATGAAGCGCTCCGGCCGATCGGTCGAGGCGGCCAGACGGGTGATCGAGATCGACGAGGTATTGGAAGCGACGATCGCCTCCGGCTTCAGCACCGCGCACAGCTCGTTGAAGATCTTGCGCTTGGTCTCTTCCTTCTCGACCGCGGTCTCGATCACGAGGTCGCAGTCGGACAGCCCGTCCAGCTTCTCCGTCGCGGTGATCCGCGCCAGGGCCTGCTTGCGGGCGTCTTCGGTGATGAGCTTCTTGGCGATCTGGCGCGACAGGTTGCCGTTGATGGTGGCCATCGCCGATTTCAGCCGGTCGGCGGAGACATCGTTCAGGATCACGTCGAACCCGCCGAGAGCGGCCACGTGGGCGATCCCGTTGCCCATCTGCCCCGCGCCGATTACGCCGACTTTTTTGATTGCTGCCGCCATCTCTCATCTCGTTCGGAGCACAGCCGCGTCGCGCGGCCGGTGCATCTTCGCACATTCCCGCGCCGCTGTCCGTGGTTCGGCGCCCGGACAGTTAGCCGGTGAACGCTTAAAGCTTCTGCAACGAACCCGGCCCGAGGGCCGGGTTCGTCCGCCGCAAAGGCGTTTACTTGCCGAGCTTGCCGAGCTCTTCGGTCAGCTCCGGAACCGCCTGGTAGAGGTCGGCGACCAGGCCGTAGTCGGCGACCTGGAAGATCGGCGCGTCTTCGTCCTTGTTGATCGCGACGATCACCTTGGAGTCCTTCATGCCGGCGAGATGCTGGATCGCGCCCGAGATGCCGACCGCGATGTAAAGCTCCGGCGCCACAACCTTGCCGGTCTGACCGACCTGCCAGTCGTTCGGCGCGTAGCCGGCATCGACCGCGGCACGCGAGGCGCCGACACCGGCGCCGAGCTTGTCGGCGAGCGGCTCGATGTACTTGGTGAAGTTCTCGCGGCTCTGCATCGCGCGGCCACCCGACACGATGATCTTGGCCGACGACAGTTCCGGACGATCGCTCTTGGCGACTTCCTCGCCGACGAAGCTCGACAGGCCCGGATCGGCCGCCGCCGCGACAGTCTCGATCGCCGCGCTGCCACCCTCGCCCGTCGCCTGGAAGGTCGAGGTGCGGACGGTGATGACTTTCTTGGCGTCCTTCGACTTCACGGTCTGGATCGCGTTGCCGGCGTAGATCGGACGCTCGAAGGTGTCGGGCGCGACAACCTTGATGATCTCCGACACCTGCATCACGTCGAGCAGAGCGGCGACGCGCGGCATCACGTTCTTGAACCGCGAGGTCGCCGGGGCGACGATCGCGTCGTAGCTGCCGGCGAGCGAGACGATCAGCGCGGCCAGCGGCTCGGCGAGATCGTGCTCATAGGCGGGCGCTTCGGCGAGCAGCACCTTGGCGGCGCCCTGCAGCTTGGCAGCCGCATCGGCCACGGCCTTGCAGCCCTGGCCGGCAACGAGGATATGCACCTCGCCGCCGAGCGCGGCCGCGGCGGTCATCGCCTTGTTGGTGGCGTCCTTGAGGTGTGCGTTGTCGTGTTCGGCAATCAGCAGCGTGGCCATCAGAGTACACCCGCTTCGTTCTTGAGCTTCGAAACCAGTTCGGCGACGTCCTTGACCTTGACGCCGGCCTTGCGGCCACCCGGCTCGACGGTCTTCAGAACTTCCAGGCGCGGCGAAACGTCGACGCCGTAGTCGGCCGCGGTCTTCTCCGCGATCGGCTTCTTCTTGGCCTTCATGATGTTCGGCAGCGAGGCGTAGCGCGGCTCGTTCAGCCGCAGATCGGTGGTGACGATCGCCGGGCCCTTGAGCTTGACGGTCTGCGAGCCACCGTCAACTTCACGCGCGACGGTGAAGTCGGAGCCGTCGACGTCGAGCTTGGAGGCGAAGGTCGCCTGCGCCCAGCCGAGCAGCGCGGCCAGCATCTGGCCGGTCTGGTTGCTGTCGTCGTCGATCGCCTGCTTGCCGAGAATGATCAGTCCCGGCTTCTCTTCGTCGGCAACGCCCTTGAGGATCTTGGCGACCGCCAGCGGTTCGACGACGCCGTCGGCCTTGACCAGAATGCCGCGGTCCGCGCCCATGGCGAGGCCGGTGCGAAGGGTTTCCGACGCCTGCGCCGGTCCGATCGAGACCACGACGACTTCGGTCGCCTTGCCGGCCTCTTTGAGGCGCAGCGCTTCTTCGACGGCGATCTCGTCGAACGGATTCATCGACATCTTGACGTTGGCGAGTTCAACGCCCGACCCGTCGCTCTTGACGCGGATCTTGACGTTGTAGTCGACCACGCGCTTGACCGGCACCAGAACCTTCATCGATCCTCTTTCGTGTTGCGGTGGGTAATTGTTTGTTGTGGCGGCGGAACCTAAAGCCCCTCCTAACCGCGGTCAACGCGGCAAAGCCAAAAACCGCCTTGTTCCCTAGCGGTTTTGGCCCGGCACCCAGAGCACGTCGCGGGCGCCACCGTCGTTCACCGTGCGGGCGGCGACAAACAGGAAGTCGGACAACCGGTTGACGTATTGGACGGCCGCCGGGGTGATTTTCTCGTTCGGCCGAGCCGAGAGTTCCACCATGGCCCGTTCCGCACGGCGGCATATCGTCCTCGCCACATGCAGGTAAGCGGCTGCCGGCTTGCCGCCCGGCAGCACGAAAGATGTCAGCGGCGCCAGGCCTTCGTTGAGCTGATCGATATCGCGCTCCAGGCGCTCGACCTGGCTCGACAACACCCGCAGCCGTTCGGCCTTACCTTCCCGTTCCGGAACCGCCAAGTCGGCGCCGAGATCGAACAGATCGTTCTGAATACGCCCGATCATGGCGTCGAGTTCCGGCAGCTCCGACAAATGCAGCCGCACCACGCCGAGCGCCGCGTTGGTCTCATCCACCGTGCCGTATGCCGCGATCCGCGGATCGGACTTCGGCCGCCGCTCACCGGAGCCGAGGGCGGTGGTGCCGTCGTCACCGGTGCGGGTGTAGATTCGATTGAGAACGACCATCGCGCGGGGATCCTGCTGCGGGAAACCAAGTGAGCCGGGAGTTGGTGGGCAGCTAACGGCCCATCGCCCAGATCGCAAGCATGGTGATGACGATGGCGACGAATTGCAGCAAGACCCGCCAGCGCATGAGGGTCTGCGATCGGTTCGGCGAACCGCCCCGCATCATGTTGATCAGACCGAGCATGAGCACCAAGGCCACGGCGCAGAGCGCGACCGGCAGAGCGATTGAACTCAGGAAGGATGCCATCTAGGTTTCATAACACCGCTACTGATCCCGCGCTATCCCTGCCGCATGGTCGGGCGCAACGATCCCGGGTGGAGGCGGTTAGTATCGGATGCTAAGGTTCTGCCATCCCGCCGGCCGCAACTCGTGACAAGGTGACCCGTGAGGCAGATCCGCTACGCCTATGCGGTCGCAATCGATGCGCTCTATACGTTCCTAGCCGACGACGGATGGGCGATCGCCAGCCATATCGCGCTCTCGACGCTGATGGCGCTGTTTCCCTTCCTGATCGTGCTCACCTCGCTGGCCGGCTTCGTCGGCTCGCGCGAACTCGCCGACCGCGCCGCCGAGCTGCTGCTCGACGTCTGGCCCGCACAGGTCGCCAGCACGCTGTCGGGCGAGATCCACGACGTGCTGACCACGACGCGCGGCGGGGTGCTGACCATCGGCCTCTTGCTGGCGCTGTACTTCGCCTCCAACGGGGTCGAGAGCCTGCGGGTCGGGCTTAACCGCGCCTATGCGGTGATCGAGCCGCGGCCGTGGTATCTGCTGCGGCTGGAGTCGATCGGCTACACCCTGGTGGCGGCTTTTACCGCGCTGGCGATGGGGTTTCTGATCGTGCTCGGCCCGCTGATCCTCGCCACCGCCCGGCACTACGTGCCGCTGCTGGTGCACAATAACGAGCCGCTGCTGACGATCGGCCGCTATGGCATTGCGATCACGGCGCTGACGGTGGCGCTGTTCCTGCTGCACGCCTATCTGCCGGCGGGGCGGCGGTCGTTCCGGCAGATCCTGCCCGGGATCGTCTTCACCATCGCGGCCTCGCTGATCTCGGGCATCACCTTCGGCATGTATCTGGCGCGGTTCGCCAACAACTACGTGTCGATGTATGCGGGCCTGGCGTCGGTGATCATCGCGCTGGTGTTTTTGTATTTCATCGCCGCGATTTTCGTTTACGGCGGCGAACTCAACGCCGCGATCATCAAGTCGCGGCTGCCCGAGGGGATGACGCTGCAAGAAGCGCAGTTGCGAGCGCCCGGGGCGAAACCGGCTTGAGCAGGAACGCATCGGCGCCGGCCTGACGGGCCGCGGCTTCGTCCTGGTCGCGTCCCGACACGCCAATGATCGGCACCGCGCGCAGCGGCGGCGGCAGCGCCCGGATCAGCCGGATCGCCTCGACGCCGCTGATGCCGGGCAGCACCATATCCATCAGCACCGCATCGAACTCGGCCTTCGCCAGCCGCTCCGGAACCGCCTCGCCACTGCCGACGAATTCGCAGCAATGACCAAGCTCGGTGAGGATGGCGTTCAGCACCACGCGCCCGAACGGATTGTCCTCGACGCTGAGGATGCGCAGCCGCCCGCCGCCGGTGGCGCGGATCGCACCGTCCGGCGTCGCCATCTGCGGCGGCTTGGCCCGCCCCAGCGTCACCGTCAGGGTGAAGACCGTGCCGCCGCTCGGCCGCTGCGCCACCGTGACGTCGCCGCCGAGGGCCCGGGCAATTTGCCGCACCGACGACAGACCGAGGCCGGCGCCGCCGAACCGCGACGCGATGCTGACATTGGCCTGCGAGAACGGGCGAAACAGCCGCTTGATCTCGGTGAGCGACAGCCCGATGCCGCTGTCAGACACCGCGAACGAGACCTGCGCCTTGCCGCGGCCGGCGGCTGCGGCGGTGACCTTCAGCGCCACGTCGCCTTGCTCGGTGAATTTCACCGCGTTGTCGATCAGATTTTCCAGCGCGGCGCGCAGCCGGACCGCGTCGCCGATCGCAAAGCCCGGCAGCCGCTGCGAAATCGTCACCGTGGCGCGCAGCCCCTTGGCGGCGGCGCGGCCCGACAGCGAGTCGCCGGCATGACGGGCGAGCGCCCGCAGATCGAAGAACTCCGACCGCAGCCCGAGCCCGGTGGTGCCGAGCCGGGCTGCGTCGACGAACAGCGTGGCGAGACCGGACAGATGCTCGGCGCCGGCCTTGATGGTGTCGACCCAGCGCCGCTCGCGCTCGTTGAGATCGGAGGTCGCCAGCAATTCGCTGACTGCCAGGATACCGGTGAGCGGGGTGCGAACCTCGTGCGCGAAAGTCGCCAGCACGGTCTCGATCATGCCGGACGAGGCGGGCTTCTTGCGACGGACGCGTTTCGGCGGCGTCCGCTTGACCTGCGTCCGCCCGCTGCGCAACGCGCGCGATTTCACCGCCATGAGTCCCCCGAGCCGTCCCGGCTACAATGCCACGCTCGCCGCTGTGGAGTCACGCCGCGCGTGGGCGCCGGGATCGATGCCGGCGGCATCAGGCGGCGTTCAGATGGGCGCCGCAAGCCCGACCAAGGTTCGGATCTCGGCCGGCGTGACGCCGGCTGCGCGCAGCTCGCGCAGGCCGGTCGACCCGGTGGATTTCGACAGCTTGCGGCCCTCCGCATCGCGCAGCAGCGCATGGTGCCTGTCTCTTATACACCTCTGACGCTGCC
>NZ_QTKI01000306.1:0-6014 GCF_010820945.1 Rhodopseudomonas sp. BR0C11 | reverse complement strand
ACGCCGTGCCGCCGGTGCCGATCATGATGGTCGGTCTGCAGGGCTCCGGTAAGACCACCACCACCGCCAAGCTGGCGCGCCGCATGACCGAGCGCGACAAGCGCAAGGTGCTGATGGCCTCGCTCGACGTCTATCGTCCGGCCGCCATGGAGCAGCTCGCGGTGCTCGGCCGCGATCTTTCGATCGACACGCTGCCGATCGTCGCCGGTCAGCAGCCGCCGGATATCGCCCGGCGCGCGATGGAAGCCGGCAAGCTCGGCGGCTACGACGTCGTGCTGCTCGACACCGCCGGCCGCACCACGCTCGACGAAGAGATGATGACCGAGGCGGCCGAGATCAAAGCCGCCGCCAATCCGCACGAAGTGCTGCTGGTCGCTGATAGCTTGACCGGTCAGGACGCCGTCAATCTCGCGCGCGCGTTCGATCAGCGCGTGGGCCTCACCGGCATCGTGCTGACCCGTATCGACGGCGACGGCCGCGGCGGTGCCGCGCTGTCGATGCGCGCCGTCACCGGCAAGCCGATCAAGCTGATGGGCACGGGCGAAAAGACCGATGCGCTGGAAGACTTCCACCCGAGCCGGATCGCCAGCCGCATCCTCGGCATGGGCGACATCGTCTCGCTGGTCGAAAAGGCCGCTGCGACGCTGGACGCCGAAAAGGCCGCCGCCGTCGCCGAGAAGATGCGCAAGGGCAAGTTCGACCTGACGGACTTGCGCGATCAGCTGCTGCAGATGACCAAGATGGGCGGCATCGGCGGCCTTATGGGCCTGATGCCCGGCATCTCCAAGATGAAGAACCAGATCGCGGCTGCCGGGATCGACGACAAGGTGCTCAAGCGCCAGGTTGCGATCATCGATTCGATGACCCGCGAGGAGCGCAAGAACCCCGACATCCTCAAGGCCAGCCGCAAGAAGCGCATCGCCGCCGGCGCCGGCATCAAGGTCGAGGACGTCAACAAGCTGCTGAAGATGCATCGCAACATGGCCGACATGATGAAGGCCGTGGGTCGCGGCAAGGGCGGCCCGATGGCCGGCTTCGCCAAGGCGATGGGCTTCGGCGGCGGCCTGCCCTCGCCCGACGAGATCAAGGCGATGCAGGAAAAAATGAAGAGCGGCGACATGCCCGAAGGGCTGCCGGAGCTTCCGAAGGATCTGCCGGCGTCGCTGCGCGGCGGTATGCCCAATCTGCCCGGCCTCACCGGCCTGTCCGGCAAGCCGACTCTGCCGGGCCTCGGCGGCTTCCTCGGGAAGAAGAAATGAGCCCGAGCACTCCCTCGCTTTTGTCATTCCGGGGCGCCGCGCAGCGGCGAACCCGGAATCTCTCTCTCCCAGAACAGCTCGGGATTCCGGGTTCGCGCTTCGCGCGCCCCGGAATGACGAACTAATCATTTAGTCACAAACACACACACACGAACCCCCACCTAGGAGATCCGCAATGTCCGTCGTCATCCGCCTCGCGCGCGCTGGTACCAAGAAGCGCCCGTTCTATCACGTCGTCGTCGCCGACTCGCGCTTCCCGCGCGATGGCCGCTTCATCGAGCGTCTCGGCTACTTCAATCCGCTGATGGCGAAGGACAACGAAGCCCGTCTGAAGCTCGACCTCGACAAGGTCAAGGATTGGCTCGCCAAGGGTGCGCAGCCGTCGGACCGCGTGGCCCGCTTCCTCGACACCGCCGGTGTCCGCAAGCGTGAAGCCCGCAACAACCCCGAGAAGGCGGTGCCGCGCAAGGAGCGCAAGGCCGCCGACGGCAAGTAAGCGGGGCGGTTGATGCCGTCCGGGCTCATCTGCGTCGCCCGGATCGGCGCGCCGCATGGCGTGCGCGGTGCGGTGCGGCTGTGGAGCTTCACCGCCGATCCGTTCGCCGTGAGCGACTACGGTCCGCTCGTGACCAAGGACGGCGCGCGCCAGTTCGAGATCGCGAGCGCGCGCGAGGCCAAGAGCCATCTGGTGGTGACGCTGAAAGGCGTCACCACGCGTGATGAGGCTGAACGGCTCAACGGCGTCGAGCTCTATGTGGCGCGCGACAAGCTGCCGCCGACCGAGGCCGATGAGTACTACCACGCCGACCTGATCGGGCTCGCCGCGGTCACCACGACGGGCGATCCGCTCGGCAAGGTGGTGGCGAGCCATAATTTCGGCGCCGGCGACATCATCGAAATCGCGCCGCCGTCAGGTCCGACGCTGCCGCGACCGTCGCCCTCGCCGCCGGCCAGGTGGTGATCGAGCCGCCGAACGAGATCGAAGGCGACACGCCGAACCATCCGGAGGCGTGAAGGCGCGTCGATCGGTCCGGCCGAGCGCTGCTACATTCTCTGTGGTCATCGCCGGGCTTGACCCGGCGATCCATCGTCTCGCGAAGATGATGGATGCGCGGGTCAAGCCCGCGCATGACGCCTCACCTGTTGCAGGCCCTGCATGACCTGGCGCGCCACTGTCCTCACCCTGTTTCCGGAGATGTTTCCCGGCCCGCTCGGCGTCAGCCTGGCGGGGCGGGCGCTGGCGTCCGGGCTGTGGGGCCTGGAGGCGCGCGATATCCGGGACTCGGCCACTGACCGACACCGCAGCGTCGACGACACCCCGGCGGGCGGCGGCCCCGGCATGGTGCTGCGGGCGGACGTGCTGGCGGCCGCAATCGACGCCGTGGACGCATCCGCGGACCGTCCGCGTTTGGTGATGAGCCCGCGCGGTCGGCCATTGACCCAGGCGCGCGTTGCCGAGCTGGCGGCCGGCCCCGGGCCGCTGATCGTCTGCGGCCGGTTCGAAGGCATCGACCAGCGGGTGATCGACGCGCGCGGGCTCGAGGAGGTCTCGATCGGCGATTACGTGCTGTCAGGCGGTGAGATCGCCGCGATGGCGCTGATCGACGCCTGCGTCCGGCTGCTGCCGGGCGTGATGGGCAAGCTGGAATCCTCGACCGACGAGAGCTTTTCGGCCGGTCTGTTGGAATATCCGCAATACACCCGGCCGCAGACGTTCGAGGGCCGGCCGATCCCCGAGGTGCTGCTGTCGGGCGATCACGGCAAGGTCGCGGCGTGGCGACTGGGCGAAGCGGAGGCCCTGACCAAGGCCCGGCGACCGGATTTGTGGGCTGCTAGGCCGGCGCAAACCATTCGGGCAAAGGGCGAATCGCAAAAAACGCCAAAAAACAAGACGGACGGGTGACAAACCCCCAAGATTGCCGTATAGCACCGCCAAATCCGTGCAATGGCAGGACAATGGATCTTTGCGCAGCCCGCGCCGGGATGGTCGGGCGCGCCGCCGATGGAGAATTATCGATGAACCTGATTCAGACGCTCGAAAAAGAGCAGTTCGACAAGCTGTCGGCCGGCAAGACGATTCCGGAGTTCGGTCCCGGTGATACCGTGATCGTCAACGTGAAGGTCGTCGAAGGCGAGCGTTCGCGCGTGCAGGCCTACGAAGGCGTCTGCATCGGCCGCTCGGGCGGCGGCATCAACGAGAGCTTCACGGTGCGCAAGATCTCGTACGGCGAGGGCGTGGAGCGCGTGTTCCCGCTGCTGTCGCCGATGATCGACTCGATCAAGGTTGTGCGCCGCGGCAAGGTGCGTCGGGCCAAGCTGTATTACCTGCGCAACCTGCGCGGCAAGTCGGCCCGCATCGTCGAGAAGAAGCAGGACCGCACCGCTGCGGTTGCTGCGGCCGAGTAATCGGCGCTTCGACATTTCGGATTTAGAAAGCGCGGCCTTCGGGTCGCGCTTTTTTGTTGCGCCTGCGCTGTGCGCCTGTCTGCTCGGCGAAGCGTTGTGGCCCTGCCGCGACGTGCTATATGGATGGAATGTTTCCAAACCGCCGCCGCGCCTCGAAGATTGTGCTCGATGACCGCAGCCGCCTGCCGTGGCGGTTCTTCGGCCGGCTGACCACGGCCGCGCTGATTAGCTGATCAGCCGACGGCGCATTGGCGCCGCGCGATCCTGCTCAATTCGACAAATCAAAGATCCTTCCGAAGGACCGACACCATGTCCGCTAAGCCCACCACGCTGTACGACAAGATCTGGAACGACCATCTGGTCCACGAGGCCGAAGACGGCACCTGCCTGCTGTATATCGACCGCCATCTGGTGCACGAAGTCACTTCGCCGCAGGCGTTCGAAGGTCTGCGCACCGCCGGCCGAAAGGTGCACGCGCCGGAGAAGACGCTGGCGGTGGTCGATCACAACGTGCCGACCACGGATCGTTCCAAGCCCAATCCGGATCCGGAAAGCGCCGAGCAGATCGCCGCGCTGGCCGAGAACGCCCGCGACTTCGGCATCACCTACTACAACGAGTTCGACAAGCGTCAGGGCGTGGTCCACGTCATCGGCCCGGAGCAGGGCTTCACGCTGCCCGGCACCACCATCGTCTGCGGTGACAGCCACACCTCGACCCACGGCGCGTTCGGCGCGCTGGCGCACGGCATCGGCACCTCCGAGGTCGAGCATGTGCTGGCGACCCAGACGCTGATCCAGAAGAAGGCCAAGAACATGCGCGTGACCGTCGACGGCAAGCTGCCGGACGGCGTCACCGCCAAGGACGTGATCCTGGCGATCATCGGCGAGATCGGCACCGCGGGCGGCACCGGCTACGTGCTGGAATACGCCGGCGACGCGATCCGGTCGCTGTCGATGGAAGGCCGCATGACGGTCTGCAACATGTCGATCGAAGGCGGCGCCCGCGCCGGCCTGATCGCGCCGGACGAGCGTGCCTACGAATTCCTGAAGGGTCGTCCGCTGGCGCCGAAGGGCGCCGCCTGGGACGCCGCGCTGCGCTATTGGGAGACGCTGCGCTCCGACGACGGCGCGCATTTCGATCACGAGCTGAAGCTCGACGCCGCCGCATTGCCGCCGATCGTCACCTGGGGCACCAGCCCCGAGGATGTGATCTCGGTCACCGGCCGCGTGCCGAACCCGGCTGACATCGCTGATGAAGCCAAGCGGCTCTCCAAGGAGCGCGCGCTGGCCTATATGGGCCTGACCCCCGGCACCAAAATCACCGACATCAAGATCGACCGGATGTTCATCGGCTCCTGCACCAACGGCCGCATCGAAGACCTGCGCGCCGCCGCCAAGGTCGCCGAGGGCAAGACCGTCAATGCTAACGTCAACGCCATCATCGTGCCGGGCTCCGGACTGGTGAAGGAGCAGGCCGAGGCCGAGGGGCTGGACAAGATCTTCATCAAGGCCGGCTTCGAATGGCGCGAGCCGGGCTGCTCGATGTGCCTCGCGATGAACCCCGACAAGCTGGCGCCGGAAGAGCGCTGCGCCTCGACCTCGAACCGCAACTTCGAGGGCCGTCAGGGCTTCAAGGGCCGCACCCATCTGGTGTCGCCCGCGATGGCCGCTGCCGCCGCGATCGCCGGCCACTTCGTCGACATCCGCGACTGGCACTAAGCACCAGTCGAACTAACAACCAAACAGGCGCCCCCCGGGGCGCCTGTTTTGCTTTTGAGATCGGTCAGTAAACGCGCCAGTGGCGATGGTGATGATGGTGGCGGTGATGATGTCGCCAGTGCCGGTGCCAGTGGTGACGCCAATGTCGGACATGGCAGATGCGGCGCGGGCCATAATACGTCCACACCACGCGGCAGACCCGCGGCCGGTAGTAGCCGTAATAGGATGGGTAGTAGTAGGCGGAGCCGTAATAGGCCGGCCCGTAATAGCCGTAGACGCGCGGCCGGTAGTAACGACGGTGGAAGCCGTAGTGACGAGCGCCGAAGTAACGCGGCCGTCCGTAGAAGCGCGGTGCGCCATAGACCCGCGGGCCGCCGTAGACATGTCGTCCGCCGCCGTAGAACCGTGGTCCAACCGCCGGCCCGCCGCGGAAGCCGCCATGGAATGCAGGTCCTCCCCGGAAACCACCGCCGCGGAATCCGCCGCCATGGAATCCACCGACGCGGGGACCGCCGCCGCCATGGCCGAAATGATGCTGCACTTGGATCGGCTGCGTAGCTGCGGCAGAGCTGATGGATTTGGTCGCGGGAGTAGCCGGAGACAGTGCCAGCGCCGGACGCGGTGTGATCG
>NZ_QTKI01000305.1:0-6045 GCF_010820945.1 Rhodopseudomonas sp. BR0C11 | reverse complement strand
CCTCGACCGCGCCGCGTTCGACGACATCGATCCCGGCTTGGGAGCCGCGCAGATGATAGTCGTCGAAGCGTGCGTCGACATCGCCGCCGAATTTCAGATTGAGGCCGACCTTTACCGCATGCAGGTCCTGCTCGACCTTACTGGTGCCGGGCGGCGTGGCGACAAGACCGACGCCCGGCACCAGCCGTTCGCTGCCCGGCGTCGCCATGTCACGACTGCCGAAATCGGCGTAGTTGTATTCGAGCTTCACCGACCAGGCCGGCGCGAGCGCCCGTTCGATGCCGGCGCCGACGGTCCAACCCCAACGACCGTCGTTGACGTCGGTCGAGTTGCCGAGCGGATAGCCGACGGCGATGTCGAGCCGTTCACTCAGGAAAGCCGCGCCGCCTTTGGCGTAGAGCAGCGTGCGGCCGGCCGGCCCGGTGACGAAGCCCGCACGGCCGGTCAGCGTCGCCAACGCATCCTGGCGGACGCGGCAGTTGGACGAAACGAACAACCCCGACGACGCCATGCAGGTGTTGGTGCCCTTGGCGTTCATCGAGCTGAGATCGGCCTCGACGCCGATCAGCCAATTTGCGTTCGGCTGATAGTTGTAGCCGACCTGGATGCCGGCGAGTGCCGCCGGGCTGCGAACGCTGCCGCCGTAAAGACCGGGGCCGGCAGGGTCGCTGAAGCTCGACGAACCGAAGCTGCCGCCGACATGAACGCCCCAATACAGGCCGGCCCAATTCCACGACACCGGTGCCACTGGCATGAGCGGAGGAAAGCGCGGCATGTCGGCCGCTGCGACCGGCGAAATTACCGTCGCCAGCATGGCGGCGGTAACAAGGATTCGACTCATGGCAACACACTCTGCTCGGCACAACGATGCCGAGCAGAATGCGCGCTAGGGATTAAAAAAGTGGTAACCCTGTTTGTTAGCTAGCTGCTAACCATGCGCAACCACGCCACGCAGCACCAGCCGGTTGAGCCGGCTGGCGAAGGCGGCGGGATCTTCGGGCAGTTCGCCGTCGAGGATCTGCGCCTGTTCGAGCAGCAAGAACGCAAGATCGGCGGCTTCCGCCTTGTCGGTCTTGGTATCGCCGAGCGTCGCGACCAGCGGATGCTGCAGATTGATCTCGAGGATCGGCTTGGAGCCGGCGCCCTTGTTGGCGCGCGCCAGCAGCTTCTCGAGTTCGCGATCCGGCCCCATGCCGCCAGCGACCAGACACGATGCGCTCGACGTCAGCCGCTGCGAGGCTTTGACGTCGGAGACGCGATCGCCGAGCGCGTCCTTGATCACCGCGATCACGGTCGCCTCGTCGGCCTTGGCCTCGTCCTTCGTGTCCTTGTCCTGGTCCTGTTCCAGCTTCGGGATCAGATCGAAATTGACGTCGCCCTGGCTCAGCGACTTCAGCGGCTTGCCGCCGAAATCGAGCTGCGCGGAGGTCCAGAACGCATCGACCGGATCGGTCAGCAGCAGCACTTCGATGCCGCGCGCGGTGGCTGATTCCAGCTTCGGGTTGGACTTCAGCCGTTCCAGCGAGTCGCCGACCAGATAGTAGATCTCGGTCTGGTTCTCCTTCATCGCCTCGACATACTGCTTCAGCGAGCGCTTCTCACCGGCCGTGGTGGTGAAGCGGGCCAGCGACAGCAGCTTCTCGCGGCGCTCGAAGTCCTCGTACAGGCCTTCCTTCAGCACCGGGCCGAACGAATCCCAGATCTTGGTGAAGTCCTCCGGCTTCTTCTCGGCGAGGCTTTCCAGCTCGCTGATCACCTTGCCGGTCACCGCGGTGCGGATCTGCGCGAGTTGCGGATTCTTCTGCAGCATCTCGCGCGACAGGTTGAGCGGCAGATCCTCGGAGTCGATCACGCCGCGCAGGAAGCGCAGGTAGGGCGGCAGCAGTTCGGCTTCCGAGGTGATGAAGACGCGGCGGACATAGAGCTTGATCTTGCCCTTGCGCTCCGGCTCGAACAGATCGAACGGCTTGGTCGACGGCGCGAACAGCAGCACCGCATAGGACTGCCGGCCCTCGGCGCGATAATGCAGCGTCATCGCCGGCTCGTCGAAGGCGCCCGCGATCTGCTTGTAGGCCTGCTTGTAGTCGTCCTCGCTCAGCTCCGACTTCGAGCGCTGCCACAGCGCGCTGGCCGAATTGATCTGGCGCGGCTCGCCCTCTTCCGGCACCAGCTCGATCGGGAACTGGATGTTGTCCGAGTACTCGGTGACGATCCGTTCGATCTGCCAGTCTTCGAGATATTTCGACGCGTCAGGCTTCAGGTGCAGCACGATCTCGGTGCCGCGCTCGACCCGCGCTGCCGCCTCTTCGGACGCAGGGGCGATCTCGAAGCCGGCGCCGCCGGCGGACGTCCAGGTCCACACATCGTTCGAGCCGGCGCGGCGGCTGGTGACGGTGATCTTATCGGCCACCATGAAGGCGGCGTAGAAGCCCACGCCGAACTGGCCGATCAGGCCGGCACTGTCCTTGGTCTCGGCAAGCTTGGAGATGAAGGATTTGGTGCCGGACTTGGCGATGGTGCCGAGATTGTCGATCAACTCCTGACGGTCCATGCCGATGCCGTTGTCGACGATCGTCAGGGTGTCGGGCGCCTTCTTTGGGATGATCCGGATCTTCGGCTCGCCGCCCTTTTCCATCAGCTCGGGCTTTGCGATCGACTCGTAGCGCAGCTTGTCGAGCGCGTCGGACGCGTTCGAAATCAGCTCGCGCAGGAAGATGTCGGTCTCGGAATAGACCGAGTGCACCATCAGGTTCAAAAGCTCGGCCACTTCAGCCTGGAACGGCTTCGTCTCGCTGGCGGTATCAGTCATGGTCATGGCGAATGTCGCTGGTCCTGGAGAAAGAATGTGAGGGAAAACCGGGATATAGCGCTGGCGGGCGCGATGGCAAGATCGCCGCGCCGGCCTAGATGCCCGGACCGGCCGAGGCCACCGCGGAGCAGCAGCAGGCTTTGAGACCTCCGAGTTCGGAGCGCGACAGCCGCAGACCCCAGCCATAGGCGTCGAGCACGTCCTGGACAATGGCAAGGCCCAGCCCGGCGCCCTCGCCGCGCTGATCGAGCCGGATGCCGCGCGACAGCACCTCGGTGCGCGCCGCTTCATCCAAGCCCTCGCCGTCGTCTTCAATCACGATGCAAAATTCATCGGCGTCGCAGGCGGTGCCGATCCGGACCCTGGACTTGGCGTGGCGGGTGGCGTTGTCGAGCAGATTGCCGAGCACCTCGGCGAGATCGGTGCGCTCGATCGGCACCGCCACATAGTCGGCGACCTCGATGGCGTAGTCGATCGCGCGACCGGCCGGGGTGCGCGACTGGATCGTCACCAGGGAGCGCACCAGCGGCAACAGCTCGACCGCGACGCTCTCGCCGCGCCGTACCGCACCGCGCAGCCGGGCCCGCGCCAGTTCGCGGTCGACATGCCGGCTCATCGCCGCGCCCACCGCTTCGATGTCGCGTGCGAGCTTGTCCTCGCCGCGCTCGCGCAGCCGCGCCGCATCGCCGGCGAGCGCGGCGAGCGGCGTCTTCAGGCCATGGGCGAGATCGGCGGCGCGGTCGCGCGAACGCTCGATCTCGCGCGCCTGCGCTTCCAATAGCGCGTTGACCTCCTCGACCAGCGGACGGACTTCGTCCGGCACCGCCTCGGGCAGCCGGCTGCTGCGGCCGGAGCGGATCGCGGCGACGTCGCGGCGCAGCGCCGCGAGCGGCCGCAAGCCGAGCATCACCTGCACCGAGGTGGCGAGCGCCAGCACCACGCCGAGCAGGCCGAGCGCAACCACGAGATCGCGCGCGAACGCCTTGCCGGCCGCATCGACCCGCGCCAGATCGACCGCCACCGCGGCCCGGATCGGGACGCTCTTACCGCCCATGGTGAGCTGCACGCGGCGCTCGACGATCGACAGACGCGAGCCGAACGGGCCGGCGATGTCGTGATGATGCACCTCCCCAGGGCCGGGCTGATCGATCGGCACCGTCAGCCGGTCGTCCCACAGCGAGCGCGAGCGGACGAGCTGATCACCGTCGTCGCCGACCTGCCAGTACAATCCCGAGAGCGGCTCGGAGAACCGCGGATCGGTCGGCGGACGCACCACCGCAAGCCGGCCATCCGGCCCGGCCTCGATACCGGCGAGCAGCTGCTTCAGCGACACTTCGAGATCGTCCGCGATGGTGCGGGTGACGTGGCGCTCGAACAGGATGGTGAGCGCGAAGCCGGCGATGCTGAGCGCGATCAGGATCGCCGCGGCACCGCCGGCGATCAACCGCAGCCGCAGCGAGCTGTGCTTCATGGACGCTCGTCCGGCACGATGTAGCCGAAGCCGCGCCGGGTCTCGATCAGCTCAGTGCCGATCTTGCGGCGAACCCGGCCGACCAGCACCTCGATGGCGTTGGAATCATGGGCGTCGTCCTGGCCGTAGATGTTCTCGGCCAGCTCGTATTGCGACACCACCCGGCCGCGATGCAGCACCAGATAGGACGCCAGCCGGTATTCCAGCGGCGACAGCGAAACCGGCTTGCCGCCGACGCTGACCTGCATCTGCCGCTCGTCGAGCGTGACCTCGCCGATGGTGACCACCGACGAGGCATGGCCGGCCGAGCGCCGCACGATCGAGCGCAGCCGCGCCAGTAGCTCCTCCATCTGAAACGGCTTCGGCAGGTAATCGTCGGCGCCGGCATCGATGCCGTCGACCCGTTCGGCCCAGCTGCCGCGGGCAGTGAGGATCAGCACCGGGGTAAGGCGGCCGTTGTCGCGCCAGCGCTTCAGGATGGTGAGGCCGTCGAGCCCGGGCAGACCGAGGTCGAGGATGATGGCGGCGTAATCTTCGGTATCGCCGCGAAACCACGCCTCTTCGCCGTCACCGACGATCTCGGTAAGGTAACCGGCTTCACCGAGGCCGCGCGCCAGCTCCGACGCGATCCGGCTGTCGTCCTCGACCACCAGCACCCGCATCACTTCTCCTTGGTGCGCCGGATCTCGCCACTGCGCCCATCGACATAGACTTCGTACAGCCGGCCGGCCTTGTCGACCACGATGAACTCGTACAGCCACTGATCGTGGTGGCGCTCGATCTCGACGCCGGTGATCTCGCCGGGGAGCTTGTCGCGAATCTGGCCGAGCAGTTCGGCGAGGGGGCGGATTTCGCCGCGCTCGACGGCGAGGCGCGCTTCGTCATGATCCTGGCGGTGGTCGTGGGCGCCGTGATTGTGCTCATGCGCGAGCAGGCGCGCCGACGGCAGCGGTGCCGCGGCGATCAGGGCTGCGAAGATGAAAATGAACAGGCGCCCCATCGGTGCTTCGGCCGGCTCCTTTCGAAACCGCCAGTCTGGCGCCCGGCCGCTGACCGCTCGCTGACAATGATCAAACCCGCCGTCAGCCGCCGTTCCGCGAGAACAACGGCCGCAGCACGCCGGCCACCAGCCCGGCGGCGATCAGCAGCCCGACCACCGGAATCCACAACAGGAACGCCCCGAGCAGCAGCACGAGCACCACCGCAATCACCGCCCCGATCGCCAGCGCCATCAGAAACAAGCCGAGCGGCCCGACTTTGCCGACGAAGACGTGCTCGGTGGTGTTCTGGTCGATGAAAATCCGCGTCCCCATCGGATCATGGGTCTGTCCGGGCGGAATGATCTCCGGCTCATAGCGCGGCCGCTCCGGCGGCCTGGATTGATCGGTCATGATGCGTGTCCTTGGGGCGCGCGCGGGTCGGCTCCGGCGCGGATCCAGCATAGCCACAAAGGTGGCGAGCGCGAGAGCGTTTCCACAGGGTTACGCGGCGATCGGCCGCGCGGCACGCCGTTTCAAGGCAGCAATACCGGTGAGGTGGTGCGCTCCGGGCCGAAAAGCCGTAGCCGAACGAACTCAGGACGCCCGCAGGAGTTCCTTGGCCTGGGCCACCCGCTCCGGGAAGGCCGCGGCGAGCGCGGCACGGTCGGCTTTCAGCACGCCGCGCTCGGTAATCAGACCGGTGACGAGCCGCGCCGGGGTGACGTCGAAGCCGTAATTGGCGACCTTTGACCCCTGCGGCACGATCCGCACCGTCTCGATCCGGC
>NZ_QTKI01000304.1:0-6045 GCF_010820945.1 Rhodopseudomonas sp. BR0C11 | reverse complement strand
ACGGCGCCCCGGTCTATGTCCGGCACGAAATCGTCCATAACAAATACGTGGTCGACAGCCTGCGCGCCAAGGGCGCGATCTTCGTCGAGGAACTGGAAGAGATTCCGGACACCAAGGCCCCGGTGGTGTTCTCCGCCCACGGCGTGCCGAAGTCGGTGCCGGAAGACGCGCTGTCGCGGAATTTCTTCTCGATCGACGCCACCTGCCCGCTGGTCACCAAGGTGCACCGCGAGGCGGCGATCCATTTCAAGCGCGGCCGCGAGATCCTGCTGATCGGCCATTCGCACCATCCGGAGGTGGTCGGCACCCTCGGCCAGTTGCCGCCCGGCGCGGTGACGCTGATCGAGACCGCGGCCGATGCCGAGGCGTATCAGCCCAAGGATCCGGACAACCTCGCCTTCGTCACCCAGACCACGCTGTCGATCGACGACACCGCCGGCATCGTCACGGTGCTGCGCGAGCGCTTCCCGAACATCTCCGGGCCGCACAAGGAAGACATCTGCTACGCCACCACCAACCGCCAGGCGGCGGTGAAGAAGGTGGCGCCGGTGGTCGACGCCATGATCGTGGTCGGCGCGCCGAATTCGTCGAACTCGCAGCGGCTGCGCGAAGTCGCCGAGCGCGAGGGCTGCAAGGTCGCGGTGCTGGTGCAGCGCGCCTCGGATCTCGACTGGAGCCAGTTCGAGGGCATCAAGGTGCTCGGCCTCACCGCCGGGGCCTCCGCCCCCGAGGTGATCGTCGAGGAGATCATGGGCGCCTTCGCCGAGCGGTTCGACCTGTCGGTCGAGACGGTGTCGGCGGCGGAAGAAAACGAGTTCTTCCCGGTGCCGCGGGTGCTGCGCCCCGACGCCGCGGAATAACCGGCCGGACCCGGGGGCCTCCCCCGGGGCGCCCTTTCATCGCGCCCCGTCTTGGTCTAGGAAGCCGCCAGCTTTTTTCCTTCTGATCGGATCACGCCATGGCGGTCTATACCGACGTCGCCGCCGACGAGCTTGCGGATTTCCTGAGCCGCTACGACATCGGCGACTTGTTGTCCTACAAAGGCATCGCCGAAGGCGTCGAGAACTCCAACTTCCTGCTGCACACCTCGCGCGGCTATTTCATCCTGACGCTGTATGAAAAGCGCGTCGCCCGCGACGATCTGCCGTTCTTCCTCTCGCTGATGACGCATCTGGCCGGCAACGGCATCAGCTGTCCGCAGCCGGTCGCCGATCGAGAAGGCCATACGCTGGCGACGCTCGCCGGCCGTCCGGCAGCGATCATCAGCTTCCTGGACGGAGTTTGGCCGCGCAAGCCGAGCGTGGTGCATTGCGCCGGCGTCGGCCAGGCACTCGCCAAGATGCATCTGGCAGGCCGCGACTTTGCGATGAAGCGCGCGAACGCGCTATCGGTCGCCGGCTGGCGGCCGCTGTTCGCTGCCGCGGAGGCGCGCGCCGACGAAGTACAGCCGGGCCTGCGCGATTTCCTGGCCGCCGAGCTGAGCTATCTGGAAAGCGGGGTTTGGCCGTCCGATCTGCCGCAGGGGCTGATCCACGCCGACCTGTTCCCGGACAACGTGTTCTTCATCGGCGACGACGTCTCCGGCATCATCGACTTCACATTCGCCTGCAACGATCTGCTCGCCTATGACGTGGCGATCTGCCTGAACGCCTGGTGCTTCGAGGCCGACCACGCCTTCAACGTCACCAAGGCGCGGGCGTTGCTCAGCGCCTATACGCGGGAGCGGCCGCTCGATGCCGCCGAGCAGGCCGCGCTGCCGCTGCTCGCCCGCGGCGCCGCGCTACGCTTCCTGCTGACCCGCCTGGTCGACTGGCTCAACGTGCCGGAAGGCGCGCTGGTGAAGCCGAAGGACCCGATGGAATACGTCCGCAAGCTGCGCTTCCAGCAGAATGTCGCCGGAATTCGCGACTATGGTGTCGAGATCGCAGGGGCGGTGGCGTGAGCGAGGCTGACCAGAAGCCGGTGATCATCCACACCGACGGCGCCTGCTCCGGCAACCCCGGCCCCGGCGGCTGGGGTGCGATCCTCAAATTCGGCGACGTCGAAAAAGAGCTGAAGGGCGGGGAGCCCCACACCACTAACAACCGGATGGAGTTATTGGCGGCGATCTCGGCGCTCGAAGCGCTGACGCGGCCGTGCTCAGTGGATCTCTATACCGACAGCCAATACGTCAAGAACGGCATCGGCAGCTGGATTCACAACTGGAAGCGCAACGGTTGGAAGACCGCCGACAAGAAGCCGGTCAAGAACGTCGATCTGTGGCAGCGCCTCGACGCCGCGCTGAAGACTCACAGCATCCGTTGGCACTGGGTCAAAGGCCACGCCGGTCACGCCGAAAACGAACGCGCCGATCAATTGGCGCGGGACGGCCTCACCGAAAACCGGATGAAGTCGCGGCTGAAGTAATCACTTCACCGTCGTCGTCACCCGCGCATGCGGGTGATCCAGTATTCCAGAGAGCTTGTTACTTCAGCACGAACGCCCTGGAATACGAGATCGCCCGGACACGCCGGGCGATGACGTTGGTTTTAGAGGCGAAGTGTGCCGGTTATCAGCTCACAGCTGCCCGAGCAGCGTGTCGCCGCCGGAGACTTCGACCTTGCCGGGGTTCGGCTCGAGGTTGAGGGTCTTCACCACGCCGTCTTCGACCAGCATCGAATAGCGCAGCGAACGGGTGCCGAGGCCGAAGCCCGAGCCGTCCATTTCCATGCCGATCGCCTTGGTGAAGTCGGCATTGCCGTCGCCGAGGAAGATCGCCTCATTGCGCTGGTCGGTGTCGCGCTTCCAGGCATTCATCACGAAGGCGTCGTTGACCGAGACGATCGCGATGGTGTCCACGCCCTTGTCCTTGATCGCGTAGGCGTTGAGGAAGATGCTCGGCAGATGCATCTTGTGGCAGGTGCCGGTGTAAGCGCCGGGCACGGCGAACAGCGCCACCTTCTTGCCCTTGAAGATATCGTCGGTGGTCTTCACCTGCACGCCGTCTTCGGTCATTACCCGAAACTGCGCGTCGGGCAGGCGGTCGCCAACCTTGATGGTCATCGGTATCTCTCCCTGTTGTGCGGATGATTTCTAGCCCGCGGGTATGACAGTGACAAGATTGCGGGATCGGTCAGGTGTTTGTGCTGACTGGTGGCGGCGCGTGCTCCCAAGCGTAACGCCGTCATTCCGGGGCGCTCGCGCCAGCGAGCGAACCCGGAATCTGAAACGGGCACGATAACTGCGGGATTCCGGGTTCGCGGCCGTTTGGCCGCGCCCCGGAATGACGTGGAGGGCAAAAGAAGACCAGGCGTTTATGCCGCTGCCTGATTGCTCTTCTTTTCGTCACGCAGTTCGCGGCGCAGGATCTTGCCGACGTTGGTCTTCGGCAGCGTGGTGCGGAATTCGATCTGCCGCGGCACTTTGTAGTTGGTCAGTTCATTGTGGCAGAACTTGATGATGTCCTCGGCTGTGACATCCGGGTCCTTCTTCACCACGAACGCCTTGACGGCCTCGCCGGTGCGCGAGTCCGGCACGCCGATCACCGCGCATTCCAACACGCCGGGATGGCTGGCGACCACTTCCTCGACTTCGTTTGGATAGACGTTGAAGCCGGAGACCAGGATCATATCCTTCTTGCGGTCGACGATCTTGGTGAAGCCGTCCGGCGACATCACGCCGATATCGCCGGTGCGGAAGAAGCCGTCGGCGGTCATCACCAGCGCGGTCTCGTCTGGACGATTCCAGTAGCCGGACATCACCTGCGGACCCCTGGCGCAAATCTCACCCGGGGTGCCGAACGGCACTTCCTTGCCCTCTTCATCGCGGATCGAGAGCTCGGTCGACGGCATCGGAAGCCCGATGGTGCCGTTGAACTCGGTCACGGTCGCGGGGTTGCAGGTCAGCACCGGCGCGGTCTCGGACAGACCGTAGCCTTCGGCGATCGGGCAGCCGGTCATCTTCAGCCAGGCTTCGGCGACCGGACGTTGCACCGCCATTCCGCCGCCGTTGGAGATCTTCAGCTTGGAGAAGTCGACCTTGTCGAAACCGGGCGCATGGAGCAGGCCGTTGTACAGCGTGTTGACGGCCGGGAAGCTGTTGACCTGATACTTCATCAGTTCCTTGATGAAGCCCGGAATGTCGCGCGGGTTGGGGATCAGCAGGTTGACGCCGCCGGCGCGCATGCCGAGCAGGTAGCACGCGGTCAGCGCGAAGATGTGATACAGTGGCAGCGCGCAGACGATGAACAGCTGGTCGACATGCGGCGGCTTGGCCAGCGCCGGCTGCAGCCAGGCATCGTTCTGCAGCACGTTCGCCACCACGTTGCGGTGGAGCAGCGTCGCGCCCTTGGAAACGCCGGTGGTGCCGCCGGTATATTGCAGGAAGGCGACGCTCTCGGGACCGATCGCCGGCTTGGTGAACTTCTGGCCGCGGCCGGCCGAGACCGCATCGTTGAACGAGACCGCGCCCGGCAGCGAATAGGCCGGCACCATCTTCTTTACCTTGCGGACCACCAGATTGACGATCACGCCCTTGAAGCCGAGCATGTCGCCCATCGTGCCGACGATGATGTGCTTGACGGGCGTGCGGGCGACCACCTGCTCGACCGTGTGGGCGAAGTTCTCCAGCACGATGATGGCTTCGGCGCCGGAATCCTTGAGCTGATGCTCCAGCTCGCGCGGGGTGTAGAGCGGGTTGACGTTGACCACCGCGAAGCCGGCGCGCAGCACTGCAGCGATCGCCACCGGATACTGCAGCACGTTCGGCATCATCAGCGCGACGCGCGCGCCCTTCTGCAGACCCTTGCCCTGCAGGTAGGCGCCCAGTGCGACCGACATCTCGTCGAGCTCGCGATAGGTGATGGCCTTGTCCATGCAGATGAAGGCTTTGCGATCGCTGTACTTACGGAAGCTTTCCTCGAACAGATCGACCAGCGAGGGATACTGCGTCACGTCGATGTCGGCCGGGACGCCCGGCGGGTATTGCTTGAGCCAGATCCGCTCCATGGTGTGTTCCTCGTGTCGCCTGCCCGAAGCATTCCGCTTCGGGCGTTATGATTGTTGCATATCGATTGGGGGCGGCGAATTGGCCGAAAGACGCCGCAGGTCGTTTGCTGCGCTGCGAAATAAGTACTCGAAAACCGCGTTCGACCTCCCGTTCGGCGGAGTATTGAGCGAAGCCAACACCGAACGCAAGCGGCCGCACGCCGCAGTGCGACGGCGGTCTGTGAACCATCAAGCGGCAGCAACGAGAGGTTGATTCAGGCTGCCGTAACGGTCGTCAGGATTTCGGCTTGGCGTCGCTGGCTGCGCTGCTCGGTGCAGGTTTGGCGGCTGCCTTCGGCTTCGGCTTGGCCGGGGCGGCGGGCTTGTCCGCGGCGGCTTCAGGCTTTGCCGTCGCATGCTTTGGGCTCGCATGCTTGGTGCCGGCTGGCTTGGCACCGGCAGCAGGCTTGGCCGGCTTGTTGGTATCGACGACGACCGCGGTACGCGGCTTGCTGCCCTTCGGCGCGGCCTGATCGACGCTGGCTTCCTGACCTTCCGAAGCGGCGTCGTTCTTCTTCGCGACCCGGGCTTTCTTCTTCTTGGCCGGCTTGACGGCCTGCCGCTCGGCATCGCTGGCCTCGGCGGCGATCAGCGCCGGACCGCTGCGGGTCGGACCGGTATAGACCAGCACCGGCTGGGTCGGTTCAGGTTCGGCGGCGATCATGTCGACCGGCCGCAGCGCCGGCGTCTGGAACATCGACATCACCGGATTGCCCGACAGCGCGTTGGCGACGGTTTCGTCTTCGTCGCTGGCCGGGCGCTTGCGCTTCGGTCCGCACATCTCGTCACGCAGATCCGGCGGCGCTGCGGCGATCGGCGCCAGATTGTCGACGGTGCCGAGCGACGGCGTCAGCCAGGCAAGGGTGTTGGTGGAGAAGCCGCGCTCCAACAGTTGGGCGGCCTTCACGGCGCGGTCCTGGCCGGAGCTGGCGCCGAGCACGACGGCGATCAGGCGGCGGCCGTTGCGCGTGGCGCTCGCGACGAGGTTGTAGCCCGAGGCGCAGATGAAGCCGGTCTTGAA
>NZ_QTKI01000303.1:0-6065 GCF_010820945.1 Rhodopseudomonas sp. BR0C11 | reverse complement strand
ACCAGCAGCAGCGCAACCGGGAACACGATCAGCGACGAGTTCCCGGCGATGATCTCCTGGTAGGTCAGCTCGGTCCATTCATACGAGGTGCCCTTCGGCAGCGTCTCCTTGGCGACACGCTCGATCGCGGCCTGCGCCTGCCCGGTCGAAAAGCCGGGTGCAGCGCCGCCGCTGAGGTCGGCGGTGAGGAAACCGTTGTAGCGCATCGCCCGCTCCGGCCCGGCGCTTTCCTTGACCCGCAACAGCGTCGACAGCGGAATCATCTCGCCGGAGTCCGAACGCACCTTGAGCTGGCCGATATCGTCCGCCCGGGCCCTGAACTTGGCGTCGGCCTGCACCCGCACCGAATAGGTGCGGCCAAACTTGTTGAAGTCGTTGACGTAGAGCGATCCGAGATAGATCTGCATGGTCTCGAAGATCGACGTCACCGGCACGTTGAGCTGCCGGGCCTTGGTGCGATCGACGTCGGCATAGAGCTGCGGCACGTTGATCTGATAGCTGGTGAACAGCCCCGCCAGTTCCTTCTGCGCGCTTGCCTTGGCGATGAACGCCTTGGTCGCCTCGTTGAGCGCCTCGTAGCCGAGCCCCGCGCGATCCTCGATCTGCAGCTTGAATCCGCCGATCGTGCCGAGCCCCGCCACTGGTGGCGGCGGGAACATGGCGATGAACGCATCCTGGATGCCGGCGAACTTCTTGTTCAGCGACAGCGCGATCGCATTGCCGCTCAGCGACTTGTCCTTGCGCTCGGCGAAGTCCTTCAGGCCGATGAAGACGATGCCGGAGTTCGACGAGTTGGTGAAGCCGTTGATCGACAGGCCGGGAAACTGAATCGAGTTCTCGACCCCGGGCTCTTGCTGGGCGATCTCGCCCATCCGGCGGATCACGTCCTCGGTGCGGTCCAGCGTGGCGCCGTCCGGAAGCTGCGCGAAGCCAACCAGATATTGCTTGTCCTGCCCCGGCACGAACCCGCCCGGCACCGCGTGGAACAGATAGAACGTCGCGCCGACCAGCAGCAGATACAGCCCCATGCCCGCTGCACGGCGCGACACCACGCGCCGAACGCCGCCGCCATAAGCCTCCGAGCTGCGGGTGAAGAAGCGATTGAAGCGAACGAAGAACCAACCGAGGGTCTTGTCCATCGCTTTCGTCAGCGCGTCCTTCGGTGCGTCATGGCCCTTCAGCAGCAGTGCGGCGAGCGCCGGCGACAGCGTCAGCGAATTGAAGGCGGAGATCACCGTCGAGATCGCCACCGTCAAGGCGAACTGCTTGTAAAACTGCCCGGTGAGGCCGGTGATAAACGCGAGCGGGACGAACACCGCGACCAGCACCAGCGCGATCGCAATGATCGGCCCGGTCACCTCGCGCATCGCCTGATAGGCCGCTTCCTTCGGGCCCAGGCCGCGTTCGATATTGCGCTCGACATTCTCGACCACGACGATGGCGTCGTCGACCACGATACCGATTGCCAGCACCAGGCCAAACAACGTCAGCGCGTTGATCGAAAAGCCGAACACGTGCATCACCGCGAAGGTGCCGACCACGGACACCGGCACCGCGATCAGCGGGATGATCGACGCGCGCCAGGTCTGCAGGAACAGGATCACCACCAGCACGACCAGTGCGATCGCTTCGAGCAGCGTGTGGATCACCGCTTCGATGGAGGCGCGGACGAACTGGGTCGGGTCATAGACGATGTCATAGGAGACGCCGTCCGGCATGTTCTGCTTCAGCTCCTTCATCGTCGCGCGGACGTTGTCGGAGATCTGGATCGCGTTCGAGCCCGGCGACTGGAAGATCGGCACCGCCACCGCGGACTTGTTGTTGAGCAGCGAGCGCAGCGCGTAGTCGGCGGCGCCGAGCTCGATTCGCGCGACATCGCGCAGCCGAACCACCTCGCCGTTGTCGCCGTTCTTGACGATGATCTCGCCGAATTCCTCTTCGGTCTGCAGCCGCCCCTGTGCATTGACGGAGAGCTGCAGGTCGAGCCCCGGCTCGCCCGGCGAGCTGCCCACCTGCCCGGCTGCGGCCTGGACGTTCTGCGCACGGATCTCGCGCACCACGTCGGCTGGCGACAGGCCGCGCTCGGCGACCTTCTGCGGATCGAGCCAGACCCGCATCGAATAGTCGCCGGAGCCGAACAACTGCACTTGGCCAACGCCGGGAATCCGTGCCAGACGATCCTTGACGTTGAGCACCGCGTAGTTGCGCAAATACGTCATGTCGTAGCGGTCGTTCGGCGACATCAGGTGCACCACCATGGTGAGGTCGGGTGCGCTCTTGATGGTGGTGATGCCGAGTGCGCGGACCTCCGCCGGCAGCCGCGGCTCGGCCTGCGAGACGCGGTTCTGCACTAGTTGTTGCGCCTTGTCCGGATCGGTGCCGAGGCGGAAGGTGACGTTGAGCGTCATCTTGCCGTCGGTGGTCGCCTGGCTGCTCATGTACAGCATGTTCTCGACGCCGTTGATCTGCTCCTCGATCGGCGTCGAGACGGTTTCGGCGATCACCTTCGGGTTGGCGCCGGGATATTGCGCCGACACCACGATGGTCGGCGGCGCCACCTCCGGATATTCGGAGATCGGCAGCACCGGCATCGACAACAGGCCAGCGAGGAAGATCACCGCCGACAGCACGCCGGCGAAGATCGGGCGATCGATGAAGAACTTGGAGAAATTCATGGCTGTGATCCGCCGGTTCGCCCGCACACGAGCGCAATGATCCCTGCACGGCGGACGGGACGTCTGCCGCGTGATGTCTGACGAGAAGAAGGGGTTCGGCTCCGCCTTGGCGGCGGAGCCGCAACGGTTAGTTCTGAGCCACCGTCTTGTTCGCGGCGGCATCCATCGCCACCGTCTCAGGCTTGATGGTGACGCCGGGACGGACCCGCTGCAGGCCGTTGACGACGATGCGCTCGCCGGCCTTCAGCCCGGACGCCACCACGCGCAGGCCATCGACCGACGCCCCGAGCGTCACTTCGCGATATTCGGCGTGGTTCTGGCCATCGACCACCATGACGAACTTCTTGTTCTGGTCGGTGCCGACTGCGCGCTCGCTGACCAACAGCGCTGGCTCGGGCTTCGGCTGCCCCATCGATAGCCGCGCGAACTGTCCGGGCATTAGCCGGCCATCGGCATTGTCGAACATGGCGCGCACCCGCACCGTGCCGGAGCGCGGATCGACCTGATTGTCGATGAACTGCATCTTGCCTTTCACCGGTGCCCCACCCGCAATCGTCGTCATCTCGACCGGGATGCGTTCGATGGCGCCCGGCGTTCCTTCATCAGCGAGCGTCTTCAACGCGCGGGTCACAACCTGCTCATCGGCATTGAAGCTGGCATAGATCGGATTGACCGAGACCAGCGTCGTCAATAGCGGCGAGCTCGGACCCGCGGCGATCAGATTGCCGACGGTGATCTCGACCTTGCCGACCCGACCGGAGACCGGGGCGCGGATTTCGGTGTAGCTGAGGTTCAGCTCAGCGGTCTTCAGCGCCGCCTCGGCGGATTTGAGGTTTGCCTCCGCCTCGCGATAGGCGTTGAGGCGGTTGTCGACCTCGCGCTGGGTGATGCTGGAGCTGGAGAGCTGCTGGCTGCGCTCGACGTCGGCCTTGGTGAAGACGACGCGCGCGCGGGCCGCCGACAATTGCGCCTGGGCCCGATCGACCTCGGCGGCGTACAGCGACGGGTCGATCCGGACCAGCAAGTCGCCCTTGTTCACCAGGGCGCCTTCCCGGAACTGGATCTCCTGGACGGCCCCGGCGACCCGCGAGCGGATCTCCACGCGCTCGATCGCCTCGAGCCGGCCGGAGAACTCCTCCGAGGGGGTCGTGGCCTTGGCCTCGACCAGTGCCACCGATACCGGCACAGCGGCCGGCGCCGCCGCAGCCGTTTGCGCCTGCGCGGCTCCGGTGCGCTCCATCAGCACCGCGCCGCCGGCGAGAGCTACCGAAGCCGCCACAATCCCGGCACCCAGCGCGACATTTCGACCAATCTTATTCGCCATGATGACTCCCGTTCAACCATAGCGGGCTTGCAAAAAGCCCAGCAACTTCAGTAACCCGTGGGTGCGATGCAGTTGGCGAGACGCCTCTCGGACCATGTTGCGACGCACATATCCATACCGTCCGGTATAGATGGACTATCGACATCCACTGTCAAGAGACTTATCTACCGGTCGGTAGAAATCTCTGGAGATCCAGCCATGGCCCTGGGACGCCCCCGCGAATTCGACGTCGATGCGGCGCTCGACCTCGCTTTGCATGTGTTCTGGCGCAAGGGGTACGAAGGCACCTCGATGACCGACCTCACCGAGGCGATGGGGATCACCAAGCCGAGCCTGTATGCGGCGTTCGGCAACAAGGAAGACCTGTTCCGGAAAGCCCTTGACCGCTACGTCGACGGCCCTGGCGGCTACTATCAGGCCGGCCTGCAGAAGCCGACCGCGCGCGAAGTGGTCGAACACATCCTGCACGGCGCGGTCGACGCTATGACCGATCCCAGCAACCCCGGCTGTCTGGCGGTGCAAGGCGCGCTGTGCTGCGGCGAAGCGGCGGAGACGATCAAGCAGGAACTGGCCGCCCGGCGCGCCAAGGGCGAGCAGGATCTGCAGGACCGCCTCGCCCGCGCGATCGCCGATGGCGATCTGCCAGCCACCGCCGATGCCGGCGATTTGGCGCGCTACGTTGCGGCGATCCTGCAGGGTATGGCGGTGCAGGCGGCGAGCGGCGCCTCCTCCGATCAGTTGCGCAAGCTCGCCGACATGGCACTCCGCAACTGGCCGCCCGTGTAACACCAGGCCGGCGCAGCGGTTGCGAAGACCCCTGGCCGCTCCACCGCAAACATTTCATTAAGGATACGCCCACCCGGCTACCAACGTTGGGCGCAGTTGCTATCGCTTATTAGGAACTGTCTACGATGTTGCGACTATGCGCTTTCCGGTGTTGTCCCGTTTCCTGCATCCCGACCCGCGGATTCGCCGCGAGCTGGTCGAATTGCTCTACACCTCGCTGCCACAAGTGGCCGCGATCGGCGTCACTTCCGTCACCGGAGCCTTGGCACTGACGGTGATCAGCGGCGATCCCGGCTACGCGGTGATCACGCTGTGCATCTTCGTCATGGCCACCGCCCGCGTGGTTTCACTCCTGCGCTACAAGGCGCGCGCCGCGCAGTTCACCGATGCCGATGTGGTGCGCTGGGAGCGTTTGTACGGCGCCGGCGCCACCCTGTTCAGCCTCGCGCTCGGCGCGCTGTCGTTCCGTGCGCTGCAACTCGGCGACGGGCCAGGCGCCTGGGTGTCGTTCGGACTGTCGATGTCGTACTGCGTCGGCATGGTGTCGCGCGCCGCGATCCGGCCGTGGATCATTCTCACCGCCTCGGCCGCTCTGCTGACGCCGATCATGATCGCCGGAATGATGCGGCCTGAGATTGCCTATAACATCGGCGCCGGCATGCTGGTGCTGTTCTGGCTGACCCTGCGCGAAGCTTCGAAGCATCTCAGCGCCGCATTCACCGAGCGCCTCGAAGCCAAGCACCGCCTGGCGCGCCAAGCGACGCACGATTTCCTCACCGACCTGCCGAACCGCGCCGGCTTCCTGCAGGCGCTGTCGGGAATGGCAGGACACTTCGCCGTGGTGGCGATCGATCTCGACGGCTTCAAGCCGATCAACGATCGCCATGGTCATCACACCGGTGACGATCTGCTCCGCCAGGTCGCCGAGCGGCTGACCGCCTGCGTCGGCGCCGAGGGCGTCGCCGCACGGTTCGGCGGCGACGAGTTCATGCTGCTGAAGCCGGTCGCGAGCGCCGAACAGGGCCGTGACGAAGCTCTGGCCTTGGCCCGCAAGGCGGTGTTCGACCTGTCGATGCCGTATCTGTTGGGGGAGCTGCCGGTGTGCATCGGTGCCAGCGCGGGCATCGCCGTCAGTCATGCGACGCTGGCTGGGATCACTACGGCGCAATTGCTCGAACGTGTCGACCGCGCGCTGTATGTGGCGAAGCGTGCCGGCGGCGGTTGCGCCTGGGCGGATGGTGAAGTCGAGCAGTCCTGCTGCCCGCGCAGCGCGCCGTTTT
>NZ_QTKI01000302.1:0-6069 GCF_010820945.1 Rhodopseudomonas sp. BR0C11 | reverse complement strand
GGGTTTCTCAGCGCCGGCCTGCGGCTTGTCGTCGGGCTTTGGCGCGTCGGCCGAAGTCATCGCAGTCGTAGTGGCCGGTGGCGCCGCCGGAGCCACAGCGTCAGGCGTGGCGGCCGGCTGCTGCTGCTGCTGGGTCGAACTGGCTTGCGGCGCCGGGTCCGGGGCGGCCGGTGTAGGTTCAGCTTGCGGCGGCTGTGCTGCCGGTGCGGCGGTGTCGGCCGCAGCGGGCTGCAGCGCGGCGGTCTGTGCCGGCTCGGGGGCTTTGGTTTCGGGTTTCGCGCCTTCGTTGCCGAGAGCCGCGACGTCTGCCGCCGCCGGATCGGTTGCACTCGGGCTTTGGTTTGCAACTGCGGCCGGCGGTTCAGCGGTGGGTGCCGGCGGATCGACCCGGAGCATGCTCAGGCTCGGCGTCGGAGCCTCGGGCGCCCGCGCCAGCAGCGTGATGGCCGGCGGGCGCACCGTGTGCACGTTCACGAACTGCTCGTGCGCAGCCCGGAGCAAGGCGGCGGCACCGAGACCGAACACCAACAACGAGACCGCAAGCGTCATCGCCGCGAACAGAAACCGGAAACCGGGAAGCATTTCGGATGTATTCCGTCGTCGCACATCGGATCGCGACGACACTTATGACCCACACCAACGCGGCGACCACTACGACATCGGTTCGCGGCGCACTCAAAACCAGCCGCGAATCAAGCCACCTGAGAATAGCGCAAAACGAGTCGCATCACGCGCCGCGAAACGACTCAGCGACTCGATTGCCGCCTGATGCGGCCGAAGGTTGCTGGCGGACGGTCTCAGTCGCGCAGCGCGTGCGCCGAGATGGTTTTGGGCAGCCGCACGCGGTAGTCTCTAAAGGCCCTCTCGGGCTGCAAACCCTTCGCGGGCGGCAAATATCGCCAAAATTCGCGTGATTGTGCCGGCCTCGTCTTGAATGCGCCGTGATCCTCCGGCATTTCCGGCCCCGTTAACGGTCCGGTTGCCGCTCCGACTTACAAACGGGTTATGATGAACAAGCGCTTACTGACGTTGCTGGCGTCCGCTGCCGTGGTCGCCGCGGGAACCTCCGCCGCGCTCGCGCAGAGCTATCCCTCGACCCCCGGCGCTTATATCGGGCAAGCCGGCGAGGACCGTCCCGGCCTGCCGAATTTCGACAGCATCGACGATGAGGATGCGCCCACCGCGCGCCAGTCCGCAACGCTGCCGCCGCCCGGTCCGGTGACCTCGCCGGGCGACCCGCGCTACGGCGGTTCGGCCGCGCCGACCTATTCCAATGCCGCCCCGCAAGGCCCGGTGCTGTCGCCGGACGATCCGCGCTATGGCCGCCCGATGGGTGCTCCGACCTATTCCAACGCCGCACCGGGCGCCGGCCCTCAGGGGCCGGTAATGTCGCCGGACGATCCGCGTTACGGCCGCCCGACCGGCGCCACGAGCTATTCGAATGCGGCACCGGGCGCCTCGCCGCAGGGACCGGTGATGTCGCCGGATGATCCCCGCTACGGCCGCCCGATGGGCCCGCCGTCGGTGATCTATTCCGATCGTGGTGACGGTGGCGTGCGTCCGCCGGCTGGTGTTGGCGGCGGAGCGCCGTCGGCTCAGCCCGGCGCCGATGGCCGGCCGATGCAGGTCTCGGCGTTGCCGCCGGAAGAACAGCCGGATGCCGATCAGACCGTGCAACTGCCGCCCAATCTGCGCCGGCAGGAGGTCGACTTCGCCACCAAGGAGCCGGCCGGCACCATTGTGGTCGATACCGCTAACACTCATCTCTATTACGTGCTCGGCAACGGGCGTGCGATCCGCTATGGCGTCCGCGTCGGCCGCGATGGCTTCACTTGGAACGGCGTGCAGAAGATCACCCGCAAGGCGGAGTGGCCGGATTGGCATCCGCCGGCCGAGATGATCGAGCGCCAGCCCTATCTGCCGCGCTTCATGGCCGGCGGTCCGGGCAACCCGATGGGCGCCCGCGCGATGTATCTCGGCTCGACCGTGTACCGCATCCACGGCACCAACCAGCCGTCGACGATCGGCAAGTTCGTGTCCTCGGGCTGCATCGGCATGCTGAACGACGACGTCAGCGATCTGTTCGAGCGCGCCAAGGTCGGCACCCGCGTGGTGGTGCTGCCGGGCTCGCCGCCGAAGAACACCGCCACCGCTCAGGCGCAGCCCGCCATGGCGCCGGGTGCGCAGTCCCCGGCGTTGCCGCCGGCGCCGCTGCCGGGTGCGCAGCCGACGTCGGTAGCGCCGCTGCCGGCACCGGTCACGATCCGCTAAGCGCGACCGATTCCAGATTTGAAACGCCCGCCGGTGGTTCACCGGCGGGCGTTTTGCTTTTGCGATGATGGTTCGAGACTTAGTGCCGCGTCGGCTTGTGGCCGTGCTTGGCATGCCAAGCCGGGCCGGGGCCGCGCATGTAGTACATCTCCGGCCGGTAGGGATTGAACGCCTGGACGAAGAACTGCCGCCAGAACAGCCGGATCTCGCTCAGCAGGCTGGTGTCCGGGCCGGCCTGCTCGTCGTGATGCACTTCGGTGGTCGTGGTGAGGCTCGCCATGCTGATCGCCCCAAGGGTCGGCGCCGCGCCGACTCGGCGGCGCATCGGTCGCCGCTGTGAGGAGACGAGTGTTGGACGAGGTCGTTAAAATTGTCTTCGAATCGTTCGTGCCTCGGAAACGCACGAGAACAGGCTTAATCGCCTCTTAACGTCGCGCGTCCTCGGGTTGCCCTTTGCGGGCCGCACCGTTACATCAGCGGCAACCGATTTTCCCCGCACGCACCGCGTTCAAGGACCACGATGGCTCGCCAGTTCGTCTATTTCATGCAGGGTCTGACCAAGGCCTATCCGACCCGCAAGGTGCTGGATAACGTTCATCTGTCGTTCTACCCGGACGCCAAGATCGGCGTGCTCGGCGTCAACGGCGCCGGTAAATCGACCCTGCTGAAGATCATGGCGGGGATCGACAAGGAATATACCGGTGAAGCTTGGGTCGCCGAAGGCGCCCGCGTCGGCTACCTCGAACAGGAGCCGAAGCTCGATCCGGCGCTCTCGGTTCGTGAAAACGTCATGCTCGGCGTCGCCAAGCAGAAGGCGATCCTCGATCGCTACAACGAGCTGGCGATGAACTACTCCGAGGAGACCGCCGACGAGATGACGGCGCTGCAGGACCAGATCGAGTCCGCAGGGCTGTGGGATCTCGACAGCAAGGTCGATCAGGCGATGGACGCGCTGCGCTGCCCGCCGGACGACGCCGACGTCTCCAAGCTGTCGGGCGGCGAGCGTCGCCGCGTCGCGCTGTGCAAGCTGCTGCTCGATCAGCCCGACCTGCTGCTGCTCGACGAACCGACCAACCATCTCGACGCCGAGAGCGTGTCGTGGCTGGAAAGCCATCTGCGCAACTATCCGGGCGCCATCCTGATCGTCACCCACGATCGCTACTTCCTCGACAACGTCACGAGCTGGATCCTCGAGCTCGATCGCGGCCGCGGCATTCCCTACGAGGGCAACTACTCGTCCTGGCTGGTGCAGAAGCAAAAGCGGCTGCTGCAGGAAGGCCGCGAGGATGCGGCCCATCAGAAGACCCTCGAGCGCGAGCAGGAGTGGATTGCGTCGTCGCCCAAGGCCCGTCAGGCCAAATCCAAGGCGCGCTATCAGCGCTACGAGGAACTGCTCGCCAAGGCCTCGGAGAAGCAGACCCAGACCGCCCAGATCATCATTCCGGTGGCGGAGCGGCTCGGCAACAACGTGGTCGATTTCGAGCATCTCACCAAGGGCTTCGGCGATCGGCTGCTGATCGACGATCTCACCTTCAAGCTGCCGCCGGGCGGCATCGTCGGCGTGATCGGCCCGAACGGCGCCGGCAAGACCACGCTGTTCCGGATGATCACCGGGCAGGAGAAGCCGGATTCCGGCACCATCACGGTCGGCGAGACGGTGCGGCTCGGCTATGTCGATCAGTCGCGCGACGCGCTCGATCCGAAGAAGACCGTCTGGGAGGAAATCTCGGAAGGCAACGAGCTGATCCTGCTCGGCAAGAAAGAAGTCAATTCGCGCGGCTACTGCTCGGCCTTCAACTTCAAGGGCGGCGACCAGCAGAAGAAGGTCGGCTCGCTGTCGGGCGGTGAGCGCAACCGCGTCCACCTCGCCAAGATGCTGAAGTCGGGCGCCAACGTGCTGCTGCTCGACGAACCGACCAACGACCTCGACGTCGACACGCTGCGCGCGCTCGAAGAGGCGCTGGAGGATTTCGCCGGCTGCGCCGTGATCATCAGCCACGACCGCTGGTTCCTCGATCGTATCGCGACGCACATCCTGGCCTTCGAAGACGACAGCCACGTCGAGTGGTTCGAAGGTAACTTCCAGGACTACGAGAAGGACAAGATGCGCCGGCTGGGTCAGGATGCCATCATCCCGCACCGCGCCAAGTACAAGAAGCTGACGCGCTGAGGCGCGTCAGTTAAGCCAGTCTGAGGACGTTGCGCTGGGCGATTGACCGGCCGCGGTCAGCCTGTCGTGGAAGGTGACGAGAGTTGCTCCGAAGCGGCTCGCCGTCGCCAGATGGATGGCATCGGGAGCAGAATCGAGCATCTTCTCGGTCTGGCCGCCTTGGGTCTTGGTATGTCCCGCCAGAACTTGCAGCTACTCTTCAAGCGGGGATCTGGCTATCCGACCTTTTCACTCAGCCACATCTTGATTAGCGACTGATACGGTACGTCGCGCTTGTTGGCGGCGACTTTGATCTGCTCCAGGAGTTCCGTCGGCAGTCTGATCGAGATGGACGTCGTGGACGGTTTCAAGTTTGGGAAAGTGACGCGCTCGGCTTTGCTCCAGTCGAGATAGTCACTCGAATCGTGCGTCTCCCAGAACAGCCGTTCCTCAGCTTCCGATTTGAAGGAGGGGATGGGCTTAAGCTTTTTCATAACTGCTCCTGTCCCTTCGGCTCATGTCGCGCGCGGAGATGATACGTATCAAGGTCTCGTCGGCTCGCAGTGTAAAGGTTATGTGCAGCAGGCGTCCTGCTGTTGTGCGACCCAGAGCGTGGAGCCGGCGTTCCGAGCCGCTGTGTTTAGTGTCTTCTTGCAGTAGAAGCGGTCGATGCATGAACACGCTTTCGGCCTCCAATTGGCCGACGTCGTGTTTCTCCACGCTCTTGCGGAGATTGCCGTCGTCCCAATCGAACCCGACGATCTGGCTGAGATCGATCATCTGTATATGTCAGAAATATACGATCCCTGGAGGATATTGCAAAATCCAGCAGGATCAATAGCTTTTCCCTCGCAGACTCGGGGGCGCAAGGGACGCTGGATGGCTGACTGGAATGCCGAGCAATATCTGAAATTCGAAGACGAGCGGACCCGTCCGGCGCGGGATCTGTTGGCACAGGTACCGACCACGGCGCCGCGCAAGGTCGCCGACATCGGCTGCGGGCCGGGCAATTCCACCGCGCTGCTGGTCGAGCGCTGGCCCGAGGCGTCGGTGGTCGGCGTCGACACCTCCGCCGACATGCTGCGCCAGGCCCGCGAGCGGCTGCCGCAGCACAAATTCATCGAGGCCAATGTCGCGCATTGGGCGCCGCCGGCTGGCACCGACGTGCTGTTCGCCAATGCGGTGTTCCAATGGGTGCCCGACCATCTCAAGCAGCTCAAGCGCCTGCTGTCGGCTCTCGACAGCGGCGGCGTGCTTGCGGTGCAGATGCCGGACAATCTCGACGAGCCATCGCACATCATGATGCGTGAGGTGGCGCTGCAGGAGCCGTGGCGGCATCAGCTTTCCAAGGCCGCCGAACTGCGCGACACGCTGCCGAAGCCGAGCGTGTACTACGATGCGCTGAAACCTTTGTGCAGCCGGCTGGAGATCTGGCACACGGTCTACAATCACGCGCTCGACGGCCCCGAAGCGATCGTCGAGTGGGTCAAGGGCACCGGGCTGCGGCCGTTCATCGATCCGCTCGAGCTGCCGGAACGTAAGACCTATCTGGCGGCCTATACGGCGCGGATCGCCGCGGCCTATCCGGCGCAGGCCGACGGCAAGGTGCTGCTGCGATTTCCGCGGATCTTCATCGTCGCGGTGAAGTA
>NZ_QTKI01000301.1:0-6107 GCF_010820945.1 Rhodopseudomonas sp. BR0C11 | reverse complement strand
CGACCAAGCAATCCAGCGTCGTGCACGGAGCTGGATTGCTTCATCTTCGGCTCGCAATGACGGGTGGAAGCACTGAAGATGGCGCGCGCAGGCTCAGACTCGCTGAAGCGCCCCCTCACCCCACCCCTCTCCCCGCGCGCGGGGAGAGGGAGCGCGCTGCCGTTGCCGTGAAGCATGTCACCCCCAATGAGCGGTCGCGCTGCGACGCTCGCGTCGCTCAGTTCTTGTAGATCTTATCGAACACGCCGCCATCGGCGAAGTGTTCGGTCTGCGCCTTGGTCCAGCCGCCGAACACATCGTCGATCGTGAACAGATCGACCTTGGCGAACGCCCCTTCGTGCTTCTTGGCAACCTCCGGATCGCGCGGACGGTAGAAGTTCCGTGCGGCGATTTCCTGACCGTCCTTGGAGTACAGGTACTTCAGATAGGCTTCGGCGGTCGCGCGGGTGCCCTTTTTGTCGACGACGGTATCGACGACCGCGACCGGCGGCTCGGCGAGGATCGACACCGACGGCGCCACGATCTCGAATTTGTCGGCGCCGAATTCCTTCACGGCGAGATAGGCTTCGTTCTCCCAGGCCAGCAGTACGTCGCCGACGCCACGCTCGACGAAGGTGACGGTGGAGCCGCGCGCGCCGGTGTCGAGCACCGGAACCTGCTTGTAGAGCTTGGCGACGAAGTCACGCGCCGCCTCCGGCGAGCCGGCCTTCTTCAGCGCATAGCCCCAGGCCGCCAGGTAGTTCCAGCGCGCACCGCCCGAGGTTTTCGGGTTCGGCGTGATCACGCTGACGCCGGACTTGAGCAAATCGTCCCAGTCCTTGATGCCCTTCGGATTGCCCTTGCGCACCAAGAACACGATGGTCGAGGTGTAGGGCGAGGAGTTTTGCGGCAGGCGCTTCTGCCAGTCCTTCGCCAGCAAGCCTTTGTTGGCGATTGCATCGATGTCGTAGGCGAGTGCCAGCGTGACGACGTCCGCCTGCAGGCCGTCGATCACCGAGCGCGCCTGCGCGCCCGAGCCGCCATGCGACTGCTTGATCGTGACGTTGTTGCCGGATTCCTTCTGGTACGCGGCGGCGAACGATTTGTTGAAATCGGCATACAGCTCGCGCGTCGGATCGTACGACACGTTCAGCAGCGATACGTCGGCCGCGTTCGCGGCGGTCGCCACCAACAGGCCGGCGAAGATGGGAAGGAAACGGCGAAGCATCGATGATCTCCATTGTGCTTGACGACGTCGGTGTCGTCGGCGCGGAGGGGCGAAAGTCACGAACAAAGCGGGCCAAGTCAACGAAACGGCATTTCAATGTTCGCTTAGTTGCAACAGCAATGTCCTATGAAGTCTTGATCGTGTGAATGCCGCATTCCGTCTTGCCGCGTCCGCGCCAGCGGCCGGCGCGGGCATCCTCACCGGCTTCAGCGCGGCTGGTACACGGCATACAGCCGACGGAGAGAAAGCCCGAAGCGAGCAGGGGGTGCTGCGGCAGCTTGGCGGTGGCGTAGATCGCCGCGATGTCGGTCGGCGTGACGTTGGCGAACGGATTGAACTTCAGCCGCTTGCCGTCGGCTTCGACGACCGGAATGTCGGCGCGCACGCCGCCCTGAAAGCGCTTGCGGCCGTTGATCCAGCCGTCGAACGGCGCCAGCGCCCGCTTCAGCGGTTCGACTTTGCGGATCAGACAGCATTTGTCCGGATCGGAAAACCATAACTCGCGCGCCGCATCGTCGCGATCGAGATCGGCCTCGAGCGGCTTGATCGAGCGTACGTCGCGCAGGCCGAGTACGTCGGCGAGCGTATCGCGATAGGCGAGGGTTTCTTCGAACAGCCAGCCGGTATCGAGAAACACCACCGGGATTGCCGGATCGACGTCCGCCATCACTTTCAACAACGCTGCAGACTCGGTGCCGAATGACGACACCAGCGCCAGTTTATCGCGGCCGATTTCGCGGAGCGCTGCGGCGATGACCTCGGCCGGCGAGGCGGCCCGCAGCGCGGCATCGAGTGCATGCGCGCGCGCCTCCACGCCCGTGGAGGCGGGAGTGGAGAGGGGGAGAGATTGCGCCAGCTCGGTCATCGGTCACTACGTCCTGAGGTCACAACGTCCTGATCATCACGGTCGATCACTCCGCCATTGTGCTCAGCATCTCGACTGACCACGAAGGAGGATTGACTAGAAATATTTTCTATCTATGTATCTTACAAGCGCCATCGATAGAAAATTATTCTTTCTGCTGATGGCTTTCGAAAGAGAAATTCCATCTCCGTTTTACGCGTTCCAGAGATGTCCGTTCTCCTGCTGCTTCGGACGGCGTTTCGAACCCGTAGCCACGACCGGCCCGGCGCTGATCCGGACCGCCAATTCGGGAGCTTGTCATGACGCTCGCTGCGCGAGAAACCGCCGCCCTGGTTTCGGTCCCTGAGCGGAGTTTGGTGCCTGAGCCGCCGCTTGCGGATCAGCTCCGCGCGATGGATCACCTCGACGCGCTGGAGGCGCAGAGCATCTACATCCTGCGCGAGGCGTTCGCCCGGCTGAAGAAGCTGGCGCTGCTGTGGTCGCTCGGCAAAGACTCCAACGTGATGATCTGGCTGGCACGGAAAGCGTTCTTCGGCCGCGTCCCGTTTCCGGCGCTCCACGTCGATACCGGCAAGAAATTTCCCGAGATGTACGCGTTCCGCGATACCTACGCGAAGGAATGGGATCTCGATCTGCGTGTCGATCCATGCCCGCCGATCGACAGCGTCGATCCGACGCTGCCGCCGGCTGCACGCTCCGCTGCGCGCAAGACCGAAGGACTCAAGCTCGCGCTCGCCAAATACGGCTTCGACGGACTGATCGCCGGTATCCGCCGCGACGAGGAAGCCACTCGTGCGAAGGAGAGGGTGTTCTCGCCGCGCGGCACCGAGGGCGGGTGGGATGTCCGTGACCAGCCGCCGGAATTCTGGGATCAGTTCAACGCCTCGCCGCCGCCCGGCGCGCATCTGCGCATCCACCCGATCCTGCATTGGACCGAGGCCGACATCTGGGCCTACACCAAGCGCGAAGGCATCCCGATCATTCCGCTGTATCTATCGCAAAACGGCAAGCGTTACCGCTCGCTCGGCGATCAGGACATCACCTTCCCGGTGGACTCGAACGCCGCCTCGATCGACGAGATCCTGCTCGAACTCGAGACCACCAAGGTGCCGGAGCGCGCCGGCCGTGCGCTCGACCACGAAACCGAGGACGCGTTCGAGCGGCTTCGTGTCGCCGGCTATCTGTGATCAGCACCCGTGAGTGACGCCATGACCATCGCCGTTCCGCCCGCCTCGCTCGCCGCCGACGCCGTTCGTCCGCTGGTGCGCATCGTCATCGTCGGTCACGTCGACCACGGCAAGTCGACCCTAGTCGGCCGCCTGCTGCACGAAACCGGTTCGCTGCCCGAAGGCAAGCTCGAGATGCTGAAAACGGTCAGTGCCCGCCGCGGCATGCCGTTCGAGTGGTCGTTCCTGCTCGATGCGCTGCAGACCGAGCGCGACCAGGGTATCACCATCGACACCACCCAGATCCGCTTCCGCACGCCGTCGCGCGACGTGGTGCTGATCGACGCGCCCGGCCACGCCGAATTCCTGCGCAATATGATCACCGGCGCCTCGCAGGCCGACGGCGCGGTGCTGATCATCGACGCGCTCGAAGGCGTGCGCGATCAGACGCGGCGTCACGGCTATCTGCTGCAACTGCTCGGCATCAAGCAGGTCGCCGTGGTGGTCAACAAGATGGACCGGGTCGAGTTCTCGGCGGCGCGGTTCGGTGACATCAGCAACGAGATCACCGCGCATCTGACCTCGCTCGGCGTCACGCCGACCGCCGTGATTCCGATCTCGGCGCGCGAAGGTGACGGCGTGGCGGCGCGCACCGACAACATCGCCTGGTACGACGGCCCGACCGTGGTCGAGGCGATCGACAAGCTGACCCCGGCGCAGCCGCTCGACGCGTTGCCGCTGCGCCTCGCCGTGCAGGCGATCTACAAGTTCGACGATCGCCGTATCGTCGCCGGCCGTATCGAGTCTGGGCATCTGCGGGCGGGCGACGACATCGTCATCATGCCGGCCGGCAAGATCGCCAAGATCAAGACCGTCGAAGGTTGGCCGGTGACCCCGCTCGCCGGCGCGTTCGGTGCCGGCCGTTCGGTCGGCATCACGCTCGACCGTGAGCTGTTCGTCGAGCGCGGCGACGTGATCGGTCATGCCGGCAATGCTCCGCGCGACACCCGCCGGCTGCGCGCGCGGATTTTCTGGCTGCACGATCAGCCGCTCACCGCCGGCGCCTCGGTGCTGGTGCGGCTCGGCACCCGCGAGACCCGCGCGAATGTCGTGGCGATTGAGAAGGCGGTCGATCCCGGCGATCTCGCCAGCGAGGCCGCATCCGAGATCAAACGCAATCATGTCGGCGAAATCGATCTGTCGCTGTCGCAGCCGGTCGCGGCCGATCCGGCCGATAGCAATCCGCGCACCGGGCGACTGGTGATCGAAATCAACGGCCGGATCGCGGGCGGCGGTCTGGTGCTCAGCGTCGATAGCGGCCAGCGCGCCGCGACCGCCGATATCGTCCCAGTGGAGTCCGCGCTGCTGCCGGGCGAACGCGCCGCGCGCTATCGCCACAACGGCGCGGTGTTGTGGTTCACCGGGCTGCCGGGCTCCGGCAAGACCACGATCGCGCGGGCGCTCGAGCGCCGGCTGTTCGATCGCGGCGGCTCGCCGATCCTGCTCGACGGCGACACGCTGCGTGCCGGGCTCAACAGCGACCTCGGCTTTTCGCCGGCGGACCGCGCGGAGAACATCCGCCGCCTCGCCGAGCTCGCCGCGCATCTCGCCGCCAACGGCCATGTGGCGATCGTTGCGGCAGTATCGCCGGCGCTCGCCGACCGCGCCGCGGCACGGCGCATCGCGGGTGATCGCTTCCGCGAGATTTATGTCGCGACCTCGGCTGACGTCTGCGAACAGCGCGATCCGAAGGGGCATTACGCCAAGGCGCGTGCCGGCGGATTGCCGAACTTCACCGGCATCGGCAACGACTATCAGCCGCCGACCGCGAGCGAACTGGTGCTCGACACCGCGGGCCTGTCGGTCAGCGAAGCCGTAGGGCAGGTCGAGACCATGCTGGCGCAGACCGACGTGTTGATCGAAGACCTCGCCGATCTCGCAGCGCATATCTGATGCGGGCTACGGCACCGTGACGAGCCGGTCGAGCGGAGCGGTCAGACGCCACCGCAGGCCGGATTCGGGGTAGCTGATCTCGACCTCTGCCCCGAGCGCGGCGCGGGGATTGCGGTCGATCATCACAGTGCCGAAGCCGGCACGGTTCGGCTCGCCGACCGGCGGGCCGCCTTGCTCATGCCAAATCAGGTCGAGCTTGCGGCCTTCGGCCGTATCACGGACGTCGCAAGCAATCCGCACGCTGCCGTCCGCATTCGAGAGCGCGCCATACTTGGTCGCGTTGGTGGTCAGCTCGTGGATCGCCAGCCCGATCGTTTCCGAGGCGACCGGCGACAACAGCAACTCGCGCTCGCCCTCAATCGACACCCGGGTGTTGATCAGGTCGTTCACCGCGGCGAGCTGTGATTCGATCAGTTCAGCGATCGGCGTTCCCGACCAGTTGCGCTTGATCAGGAGGTCCTGGTTGCGGCTGAGTGCCTGCAGCCGCGCCCCGAGGCTTTCGGCGAAGCTCCGGTCCGCAGTGCGCATCACCATCGCCTGCACCACCGCCAGCATGTTCTTGGCGCGGTGGTTGATCTCGCCCATTAGCATCTGGATCTGCTGTTCGTGCTGGCGCTGCACCGTGATGTCGGTGTTGGTGCCGAACCAGCGCCACACTTGGCCGGTGTGGTCGCGCAGCGGCATCGCCCGCGACAGGAACCAGCGATACTCACCGTCTTTGCCGCGTAGCGGGAACGTGTCCTCCCACTCTTCGCCGGTGTCCCAGCTATGCTGCAGCCGGCTGCTGACCCGATCGAGATGATCGGGATGATGCACCGTGGTCCAGCCTTCGCCCTGCATCTGTTCGAGCGTGGTGCCGGTGTAGTCGAACCAGCGGTCGTTGTACCCTGTCTCTTATACACCTCTCCTGTTACCG
>NZ_QTKI01000300.1:0-6126 GCF_010820945.1 Rhodopseudomonas sp. BR0C11 | reverse complement strand
TAGCCCGGCCGCCCTTCGGCCGGCGCTACCAGCAACTCGCCCTCAACCTGTAGCGCCGAGGCCGGCGCGCCGTACAGGAAATGGCCGTCGACCTTAAGTTCCATAGGAGCATCAGCTTTGATCGCCTTGTCCTTGGTGGAAATGTCGAATTCGATCCGGTCGGGAACATAGTCTTCGACCATGAAGGTGGTTTCGCCGACGCTGGCGCCCTTCGGATCGGTGAACGCGCGCACCCGCCAGGTGCCGGTCGGCACCGCCGAGTTGAGCGCGACATCGAGGCTGCGGCCGCCGGCGCCCTGATCGGACAGCACGGCGCGGCGGTATTCGACGCCATCCGGGCGCTCCACCACCAGCGTCATCGGGCTGGCCGTCATCGCCACGCCCTGCCCGTCGCGCAGCAGCGCCGTGAGGTGCACGGTCTCGCCGGAGCGGTACACGCCGCGCTCGGCATAGACGAAGGCGTCGGCGCCGGCCGGCACCGCACGCCCGGCGACACCGCGGTCGGACAGGTCGAAGGCGCTGGTCTTCAGGCTGAGGAACGCATAGTCGGCTTTGTCGCTGGACGCGGTCAGCAGCGCCGGCGACAGCCCGCCCTCGCCCCGCGCCAGGCCGGCTGCGAACAGCACGTGGCCGGAGGCGTCGGTCTTGCGGGTGGCCAGCACCTCGTTGTTGCGCGCGATCAGCCGCACCTCGGTATTGGCAAGCGGATCGGTCGAGGCCAGCGAATTGACGAAGACGTGGACGCCGTCATTGCCGGAGAACGCGGTCAGGCCGAGATCGGAAACGATGAACCACTGGGTGGCGAGCTGGCCGTCGTCGTCGGAATTGGCGGTCGGCCCCTTCGGCGCCGCCGTCATCACGTAGACGCCGGGCTGCAGATCGCCGAGCACCTGATCGACCGGGAACGCGGTGGTGACGTCGGCATTCAGCGCCGCGGTCGCGGTGTCGAGCTCGCCCGACCACACCTTGGCGCCGCGCTCGTTGCCGAGGTCGCTGAGCTGGTAGCGGCTCAGCGTCCGCTGGAAGTCGCTGTCGACCACGGTGTTGATCAGGTTGCGGTCGCCGATCCGGAACACCTGCACGGCCACGGTCGGGGTGTTGACGCTGACCAGCGGAATGCCGCGCTGGCCGGTGCGCGGCAGCACGTAGGCGCGGCCGGTGAAGCGCACCAGCGGCTTGCGGTCGCGGACATAGACGTTGAACTCGGCCGACTTCGCCAGCGCCTCCTTCACGTTCGACGGCAGGCCGGCGCGCAGATTGATGTTGTAGCGCTCGCCATGCTTCAGCCCCTCGACGCAGAGCTGGCGCTCCTCGGCGCTGATCGCCGGCTTGTCGGTGCCCGCCAGCGTCACATAGGGCGCGAAGTCGGTGCGCTTGGCGAGCTCCTCGGAGAACTGGAAGCAGACCCGCGGCGACGCCGAATCGGAGTCCACAGTGTAATCGCGCTGCCGGAAGCCATGCTCGGCGCGCAGCTTCTCGTATTGGCCGCGGATGTCGGCGACCTCGCGCAGCTCCAGCGAAATCCGCAAGGCATCCAGCGCCGGCCGCCACAGGCTGCGGTCGGCCATCGCCCGGCCGAGCAGCGCCAGCGCGTCGGCCTCCTCGCCCGGGCTCTTGGCGCGCTGGTAGGCGATATAGGCCGCGGTGGTCGCGCGCTCGCGCAGGAAGGTCTGTTCGGAACTGGTGGCGGCCTTGATCTGCAGCACAGTGCGGGCCAGCCGCAGCCAATTGTCGCCGTCGGACGGATCGAGCGCCGCGATCTGTCCCAGCGTCTGCAGGCCGCCGCGGTAGTCGCCGCGCTTGAACGCGGCGTCGGCGTCGCTGCGCAGCACTGCGGCCGGCTTATTGGTGGCCGCCGCCTCGCTCTTGATCTGGGCTTCGAGCTTGATCGCGGCGTCCGCCAGCTCGTCGCGCTGGAACGCCTTGTCGGCCGCCTGTGCCGATGCGAGCCCGAGCGCCAATCCGGCGCAAAGCGTGAGGGCGCGAACCAGACCGATCATGCTTGAACTCCCTTGCCGCGAACGAGCGCCGCGTTAGACCCTAGCGCGTTAGACTGACGTCATGCCGTGACGAAGATGACGCCGTGATGGCTGCGGGCGGACGCAAGGCCGCCGGTTTCGCCATCCATCTTCCGCCCTTGCCGGCCGCCGGCCGGCTCGAGACTCACATCCTCGCCCGCGCGCGCGCCGAAAACAACGCGCCGCATGCGTTGGACGCAGGATGGCGGCAAATGGTTCGGGGCGGTTGTGGCGGAAGCGGATTTTTTGTATCCGGTGGTGCTATAAAGCCCCCCAACGGTCCCATAGCTCAACTGGATAGAGTAGCGGATTTCTACTCCGCGGGTTGCAGGTTCGAATCCTGCTGGGATCGCCAGAGCTTATGTAGCCGTTGTAATTGCAATATTTCGCGCGGCGTTTGGCGGCAGGCAGTATTTTTATCCCGCCTCTATTGCGAATGATCGTGGTTCACCAAGAGAGGACGGTCCGCCGACGCGAAAAGATGTCTTATCGGCCTGACGACTTCGCCTCCATCCGACGGCTTGCGACAAATTTCCGTCATGCTATCGAAAAGTGTCCCCGATCATTACTTCCGATCACATTTGCGGACTTTCCGCACGGATCGTGTGGCGATACGGCGCTGCTGGTCGGCATGTATTTAGACGCGCATGGCCATGACGGCTTCTTTTACGTCGTCGGATTTCGTGAAGATCAATCCCATGCGTGGCTTCAACGACATAGTATTGTCGTTGATATCACCGCCGATCAGTTCGACGACCAACCGAGCGGCGTTATCGTCTCCGCTGACTCACTGTGGCACCGTACTTTCCGAAAAGAGAGTAAGCACCCGTTAGACTTGGATTCATACGACTCCAAGACTAGGCACATGCTTACCACAGCCTACCTCCATATTGTCTCAATGATGACATCCGCTTGAACAGCAATGCGTGCAGCATCTTGAGTCGTCACCTTTGATCAACTCACCGGCACGCGCGGCTTGCGATGATGCCGGACCGCCGGGACCCTCGGCGGCGGTGGCGTGACCGGCTGCAGCGTTACGACGACTGGGTTCGGCTTGTGATCCATCGCGGCGCCGGTGGCGGCGTCGACGCCCATGCCGACGACGCCGCCGAGCAGCAGATTGCCGGCAAAGCCGGCGCCGCCGCTGCCGGAGACTTCACGGGTCAGCGGGATGATCTGCGGTTCAAAACCTTCCTTGCTGAGGCTGACGGTGATGTCGGCGTTGCGGTTGACCTCGACCACGCACGGCGTGACGCAGGAAAACGGCGCCTCGGTGCCGGACACATCGGCCTTGGCGCCCGACGGCGTGGTCGCGATCGAAATGTTCTCCGTGGTGCCGCGCGTCACCGACGCACACCCCGACAGCAGCAACGCGGCCAGCACCGCGCCTCCCAATGACCGCATCGCAATCCCTCTGATACCGATGCCTCCAGAGCACTGTGTTCGAGGGGGATTTCAAGCGGCGGCGGGCCGCCAAAGCCGCAACTGAGACGCAGGGACAAAGCTATCTGCAGAATGTCCCCATGCGGCGCGATCGGCGTCCGGCGGCGGTCCGGTTCGCCGATGATGCCGCGCCGACGACGCGGCAGCGGCCCGGCGGCCGAATCGGGTACCGATCTGACGACCGGCAAGCATTCGAGATCGCGTGGACCAGTCCCAAGCCCGAGCCATTCTGCATCTGAAAGCGGAGATCGTCCGGGTCCGCTCGTTCGGCCAGTCGCACCTCTACAAGTTCTGGGCCTTCAAGGTCGACGAGATCAGCGATCCGGTGTGGACCGATGGCGCGGCGACCACCTCCACGGTGTGGCTGACCACCGATTACGGGCTGCTCGACGGGACCGGCTACCGGGACCGCCGCAAATTCCGCATCGATCCCGGCGGCCGGGTGTCGCTGATCCAGGCCAGCAGCCATGACGGCAGCATCGTCGAGGGCCGCAATGCCGGACGGCTGGCGAGCGGCGTGGCGCGCTCGGTGGCCTGGCCCGGCACCGGGCGCTGATCAGAACTGCCGGCTCTTCAACAGATACGCCGGGATCGCCAGCCCCGCCCCGATCGCGCCGACGATCGACAGCACCCGCACGAACGCCTGCGAGGCCGCGACGATCTGCGCGGTCGAGGAGCCGGTGGTGTCGGCGGCGACCGCCATATAGCCGAGCATCGCCTGGCCGAAGAACGCGCCCGGCACCATCGGAATGCAGCCGGCCAGCGCCACCGCGTTGCAGGCCGGGCCGAGCCAGCGCAGCGCCAGGATCGCAGTGAACGAGGTGACGAACGCCGCCGCGAAGGTCGCGGCCTCCAGGCTGCCGCCGGTCTGCTGCACCACGGTGCGGACCGCCAGCGCCAGGGCACCGGCGACCGCGCACCAGGCGAGCGTGCGCCAGCCAAAATTGAACAGCACGCCGAAGCCGGCCGCCGCCAGCGCGCCGAACGCCGCCTGATGCGCCAGATACGGCAGCATCGCGATCCAGGTCGCGCTCATGTGTGGATCCTCAGCACGAATTCGGCCAGCCACAGCCCGGTGACGGCGAACACCATGATCATGATCACGGTGACGGCGCGGGCGCTGCCCATGGTCGGATAGCCGTCCATCACGTCGGTCTGGGCGTTGGTGGACGGCACGCCCGGCACCAGCAGCAGGATCGACGCCATCATCGCCAGCTCAGTGGTCGAGCTGCCGATCAGCCGCGCGCCGAGGCCGCCGAGCGCCGCCGAGATGCAGCCGACGATCGCCGCGACCACGAACACGTTGAAGCGGCGGCCGAGCAGCAAATGACGAACGCCCTGCCCGATGCTCGCCGCGGCCAGCACCGGCCCCCTCGACGCCGGGCGCCTCCGCGGCCATCCGCGCGCCTTCGTGCACCACGCGCACCGACGCCCCGCTCTGCGCCAACACCGCGCCGGCCTGCAGCGCGACGTGTGAGATCCGCGCCAGCGAATACGGATGGATCGGTTCGAGGTCTGCAGGATCTGGCTGAATCATCGTCATGGTCGGTGGCTATACAGATTGAAGTGGGGCGAAAGCAGGATTGGTCGGACAGCTGCGCTACATGGATACTAACCGCTTAACTAATCGCGGTCGCATATTACCATTTGCGCTTGATCAGTGACGGGTTAACGCCGTTGGCGTTGAACGCTTCCAATTCCGCAATGCAGGTCTATGCTCATCGCGGTCTCGGCCGCTGCTTATTCGAGGAATGGGGTTGAAGATGAAGTTACCGACATTGATCGTCGCCTGCATCGCCGCCGCTGTGGTGGTGTTCGGCGTCCGCAATTTCAAAGCAGAGCCCAACCCGAACGAGGCGACCGAACAGGCGGCAGCCAGTGCGGCTGCAGTCCCGGTCAGCCCGATCAAGACGCTGACTTCGACCTCCTGCCCGTCCGACGGCTGCCCGATCTCTTGCGAAGACGACGACACCCTGCTGTCGGCGTTTTGCGTCAGCGGCACCAAGGCCCGCTTCGCCGACACGCTCAAGCTTGCAAGCGGCAAGCTGACCGCGACCTGCGGCATGGGTGCCAGCAGCATCCTGGCTTATTGCGGCCGGCAGTAACCGCGGCAACGACGGCCCGGCGCAGGCCGGGCCATCGCATCATCGGCCTTACTTGAGGCCGAGCAATTCCACATCGAAGATCAGGGTCGCGTTCGGCGGGATCACGCCGCCAGCGCCGCGCGCGCCATAGCCGAGCTCCGGCGGAATGATCAGCGTGCGCTTGCCGCCGACCTTCATGCTGGCAACACCCTCGTCCCAGCCCTTGATCACCCGGCCCATGCCGATCGGAAACTCGAACGGCTCGTTGCGGTCGACCGAGGAATCGAATTTGCGGGTCTTGGCGCCGTTCTCGTACAGCCAGCCGGTGTAGTGCATCACGCAGATCTGGCCGCGCGCCGGCGACGCGCCGGTGCCGACCTGGGTGTCCACGATCTGGAGGCCCGACGGCGTGGTGACGGCTTTGACGGATTCGGACATGGCGGGGGTGCTCGACATCAGGGCCGCGGCGGGAGACAGCGCAACGACGGCCAAAGCCAGCACAGCGCCGGCGGGGAAAGCGAAACGCATCGGATTGTCCTTTGGGAAGATCGACGTCGGTCGCGGTGAGGCCCGGTTGTAGC
>NZ_QTKI01000299.1:0-6167 GCF_010820945.1 Rhodopseudomonas sp. BR0C11 | reverse complement strand
CTTCGGTCCTCGCCAGCAGCGCGATCTGGCGCTCGGTGTAGGCGATGCTCTCGTCGAACGACATCGCGGCGATGGCGCGCATCGCGTATTTGCCGCGGCGGATTGCGGTCGGCGATTTGTCGGTGAGCCGCTTCGCCAGCCACTCGACCTTGGCGTCGAGTTCGGCGGCCGGCACCACGTAGTTCAGCAATCCGGCCTCTCGCGCCGTCGCCGCATCGAATGGCTCGCCAGTCAGCGACCATTCGGCAATCAGGCGCCGCGGCGCGATGTCCTGCAGCAGGCTCATGACCTGCATCGGGAACACGCCGACCTTCACCTCCGGCAGGCCGAACACAACGTTGTCGGCCGCCACCGCCATGTCGGTCATGCACAGCAGGCCCATGCCGCCGGCCATGCAGGTGCCGTTGACGCGGGCGATCGAGGGCTTGGTCGCGTTCTGCGCCAATCGCAACAGATCGGCGTAGTCGACATTCGGCTTGGAGAAATCGAACGAGAACGCCGCACCGGTCGATTGCAGGTCGGCGCCGGCACAGAACGCCTTGTCGCCGGCACCGGTGAGCACGATCACCCGCACCTCGGCGTCGTCGTGCGCCTGCTTCCAGCCGCGGGTGATGCCCTCGACCACACCGGCATTGATGGCGTTGCGCTTGTCGGGACGGTTGATGGTGATCCAAAGCGCCTGATCGCGCTTTTCGATGATTACGACGTCGTTGCTCATGGTCGCATGTCCTTAAGCCGTCATTGCGAGGAGCGAAGCGACGAAGCAATCCAGCTCCGAGCGCGGAGCCTCTGGATTGCTTCGCTTCACTCGCAATGACAGGGCATGTTTCATGACGGGCATGTTTGGTGCTCAAACTCACGTCGCCGCTTCGATCTCGGCGACGATGCGGCCCGCGGTGACCTGCTCGCCTTCGGCGACATCGATCGTGATGATGCCAGAGCCAGGCGCTGTGTGCACGTGCTCCATCTTCATCGCTTCCAACGTCAGCACCGGTTGGCCCGCCTCGACGCGGTCGCCGGCTTTGACCAGCACCGCGACGACGCGGCCGTTGAGCGCCGCGCGCAGCTTGCCGTCGCCGCCGCCACGCGCCGCACTTTGCGGCGCCGCGCGGGTCAGGTCGACGACGCTGTTCTGAACGCCGAGGCGCTGCACGAACAGCCGGTCGCCATCGCGGTGGAACACCGCAAACTCGCCGAGACCTTTGGCCTGGAAGCGGATGCCGCCAGCGGACAGTTCCTCGATCACAAAGCTGATCGATTGCCCCTCCTGGCTCACGACGTAGCTGCCGTCGCGTTCACGCACCACCTCGCAAGCCTTCTCCGCGCCGTCGAGCTCGAACTTGAGCCGGGTCGGAAACACCGCCGCGAGCGAACGGCCGGGCCGATGCGGTGACGCGTAGCGATCGGTGACGTAGAGCAACAGCGCCGCGACCGCAGTGGCCGGCACTGCATCATCCGGCAGCGACCGCACCAATTCGTCGCGATGCTGCGCGATGAATGCCGTGGTCGCCTCCCCGGCGGCGAATACCTTGTGACGCAGGCATGCGGCGAGGAAGCCGCGATTGGTGGTGACGCCGAATGCGATGGTGCCGTCGAGGCCGTGGATCAGCTTGCGCCGCGCTTCATCGCGGCTGGCGCCGACCGCGATCACCTTGGCGATCATCGAGTCGTAATACGGCGGGATCTCCGCACCCGATTGCAGCGCGTGCTCGACACGCAGTTCGCCCGGCATCCGCCACAGCGCCATCCGGCCCGACTGCGGCATGAAGTCGTGGTCGGCATCCTCCGAACACAGCCGCACCTCGATGGCATGGCCCTTGAACGTCACGTCGTCCTGGCGCAGCGGCAACGGCTCGCCGGCGGCGATGCGGAGTTGCAGTTCGACCAGATCGAGCCCGGTGATCGCCTCGGTCACCGGATGCTCGACCTGCAGGCGGGTGTTCATCTCCATGAAATAGAAGTTGCCTGCGGTGTCGAGCAGGAATTCCAGCGTGCCGGCGCCTTCGTAGCCGATCGCTTTGACGGCATTCACGGCAACAGTGCCCATCTGCTCGCGCAATGCCTCTGACACCGCCGGCGACGGCGCCTCCTCGATCAGCTTCTGGTGGCGGCGCTGCACCGAGCAGTCGCGCTCGCCCAGATGAATCGCGGCGCCATAGCGATCGCCGAACACCTGGATCTCGATGTGGCGCGGCTGCAGGATCGCACGCTCCAGGATGACGGTCGGATCGCCGAACGCGCTTTGTGCTTCCGAGCGCGCGCTGCGCAGCGCATCGGGCAGCGCCGCAGCGTCCTGCACCAGCCGCATGCCGCGGCCACCGCCGCCCGCCACCGCCTTAATCATGATCGGAAAACCGATCCGCTCGGCTTCGCGGATCATCGCAGCGTCGCTTTGATCTTCGCCCTGATAGCCCGGCACGCATGGCACACCGGCCTTCAGCATGATCTCTTTGGCACCGGCCTTGTTGCCCATCGCGGCAATCGATTCCGCCGACGGTCCGATAAAGACCAGCCCCGCGTCGCGACAGGCCGCGGCGAAGTCTTCATTTTCAGCGAGGAAGCCGTAGCCTGGATGCACCGCGTCGGCGCCTGCCGTCTTCGCTGCTTGGATGATCGCCGGAATGTTGAGATACGACTGTGACGGCTGCGCACCGCCGATCGCTACTGCTTCGTCCGCGGCGCGGACATGGGCGGCGTCGGCATCGGCATCGGAATACACCGCGACCACGCCATAGCCGAGCCGGCGCGCGCTGCGCATCACCCGCAGCGCGATCTCACCGCGGTTGGCGATCAGGATCTTGGAGAAAGGCGTCAGCTTCAACATACGGGTCACACTCATGGCCGGGACACCGCGAACTGCATGCGCTGCGGCTCGCGCGCTTCGCTCTCGCGGCAGATCGCCAAAACTTCGGCGAGCACCGCGCGGGTGTCGCGCGGATCGATCACGCCGTCGTCGAGCATCCGGGCCGAGGTTGCGAACACGTCCATCTGGCCGTTGAACACCGCGGTGATGCCGGCCTTCATCTGATCGAGCTTGTCGCGATCGACCGGCACGCCCTTCCGCGCCGCGCCGGCTTCGGCGACGATCGCCATGGTCTCTGCGGCCTGCTCGCCGCCCATCACGGCGGTCTTGGCGTTCGGCCACGAGAAGCAGAACCGCGGATGGAAGCCGCGGCCGCACATGCCGTAATTGCCGGCGCCGAACGAGGCGCCGCAATAGATCGTGATCTGCGGCACGGTGGCCGAGGTCACCGCCTGGATCATCTTGGAGCCGTGCTTGATCATGCCGGCTTCTTCATAGGCGCGGCCGACGATATAGCCGGTGGTGTTGTTGAGATACAGGATCGGCGTCTTCGACTGGCAGCACGCCTGGATGAAGTGCGTCGCCTTATTGGCACCGGCGGGATCGAGCGGGCCGTTATTGGTGATGATACCGATCGCCATGCCGGCGATCCGCGCCTGGCCAACCACCGTAGCGGGACCATAGTTCGGCGACATCTCGGTGAAATCGGACTCGTCGACGATCCGGGCAATCACCTGTCGCATATCGACCGGGCGCTTGTGATCCATCGGCATGATGCCGAGCAGTTCCTCGGGATCATACAGCGGCGGGTGATAGGTCGCAGGATCCGGCCCTGGGCCGGAGCGATCCCACGGCAGCCCGGCCATGATGTCGCGCGCAATCCGCAGCGCGTCGCGATCGTCTTCGGCGAGGCAATCGCCAAGGCCGGAGATCGAGGTGTGCATCTCGGCGCCGCCGAGTTCTTCCTCGGTGGCGATCTCTCCGGTCGCAGCCTTGAGCAACGGCGGGCCTGCGAGAAACGCCCGGGTCCGGCCACGCACCATCACGATGTAGTCAGACAGGCCGGTCTGATACGCGCCGCCCGCCGTGGACGAGCCATGCGTCACCGTCACCACCGGCAGCCCGGCGGCGGACATCCGTGCCAAATTGCGGAAGATGTTGCCGCCGCGGACGAAGTCCTCGACTCGGTAGCGCAGCAGATTGGCACCGGCGCTCTCGACCAGCTGCACGAACGGCAGCTTGTTCTCCAGCGCCAGCTCCTGAATCCGCAACGTCTTGTCGAGGCCGAACGGCTGCAGCGCACCGGCATCGATGCCGGAATCGTTGGCGCTGATCATGCCGAGGCCGCCGATCACGCCGCCGCCGGGCACGCTCTTGTCGGCGTTGGCGGTGTCGAACATGTAACCGGCGAGCGTCGACAGTTCGAGGAACGGCGTGCCGGGATCGAGCACCAGCGCGACGCGCTCGCGTGGCAGCAATTGCCCGCGCTTGTGGAAGCGCTCGGCGGAGGCGGAAGACAGCGTCCGCGCCCTCGCCTCCAGCATCCGCATCCGCTCGATCAGCGCCAGCATGCCGTCGCGATTGGCCCTGAAGCCCTCACTCCCCGGCGCTACGGTGGATTCGATGATTGCCATTCACGCTTCCCTTAGTCGTTTCCGTCATTCCGGGGCGCGACCGCAGGTCGCGAACCCGGAATCTCGATGTGTTCTGAACCTCGGGATTCCGGGTTCACGCCGCGTCGCGGCGTGCCCCGGAATGACGGTGAATCACCCCGTCTGCCCGAGCATGAAGTGATCGGTGAACGCATTGCGCAGCTCGACCTTGCGCAGCTTGCCGGTCGCGGTCATCGGCATTTCGTCGACGATGCGCAGCAGCTTCGGCACCTGGAAGCCGCCGAGATGCTTCTTGCAGTGCTCGATGATCTCGGCCTCGGTCGCAGCCGCACCGGGCTTGAGCTTGACGAAACCCGACACCGCCTCGCCCCATTGCGGATGCGGCAGGCCGACCACCGCCGCGTTCATCACCGCAGGATGCGCCAACAGCGTCTCCTCGATCTTGATCGACGCAACGTTCTCGCCGCCGGACTTGATCATGTCCTTCTTGCGGTCGAGGAACAGCACCTCGCCATGTTCGTCGATCAGCGCCAAGTCGCCGGTGTGATGCCAGCCGAACTTCCGCGCCGCTTCGGTGGCATCCGGGTCCTTGTAATAGCCCAGCATCACGTTGGGACCGCGATGCACGATCTCGCCGACCTCGCCGACGCCGAGCAGATTTCCGGAATCGTCCATGATCGCGGTTTCATTGACGATCGTGGATTCGCCCCAGTAATTGCCAAATCGTGCGAGCTGGCGGTCCGGCTGCGACATCGTCGTCGCCGGATACATCTCGGTCTGCCCCGAGGGCTGGACGAAGGTCGGGCACAGCTCGGCGATGGCGCGCTCGAGCAGTGGCCGCGGCATCGGCGCCATGGTGTAGATGCAGCAGCGCAGGCTGGAGAGATCGAACTCCTTGCGCCGCGGATGATCGAGGATCACCTGGTACATCAGCGGCAAGCCGATGAACACGGTGAGCTTATCGCGCTGGATCGCCTCCATGCAGGCGACCGGATCGAAGCCGCGCATGATCGCCATCTTGCCGCCGACGATCAGATAGCTCAGCAGCAGCACGTGGGCGGCGCAGTGGAACAGCGGAAACTGCCCGGTGATGCCGTCCTTGCGCGACAGCTGCATCTCGATCGCGTTGCTCATCACCGCCATGGTGACCGCGAGATGGCAGTGCATCGCGCCCTTCGGCCGCGAAGTGGTGCCCGAGGTATAGATGATCATCGCCAGATCGCGATCATCGAACGCCACGTCAGGCTCGATCTCGGACTGGCCCTCGATCAGCTGATCGAACACTGGAAGGCCGGTGTCGGCGGCCTTGCCGGCCAGGTTGATCGCGATCAGGTCGATGCCGCGCGCTTCCAGGGCAGCGCGGCGCTCCGGCTGGCCGTGCAGATTGTCGTCGATCACCGCGACCTTCACGCCGGCGTGGTCGAGGATGTAGCCCATGTCGTCGGGGCCGAGCATGGTGTTGATCGGCACCCAGACGAGGCCGGCGCGGTGAATGCCGAACAGCGCTTTGACGAACTCGATCGAGTTGTTGCAAACCGTCGAGATCTTGGCGCCCGGCTTCAGCCCGCGCGCCACCAGCGCGTTGGCAAAGCGGTTGGCGTCGCGTTCGAGCTCGGTGTAGGTGACGCTGCGGCCACCGTCGGTGAGCGCGACGCGGTCCGGAAACCGCCGCGCCGATTTGCGCAAGATATCGCCGATCGCCACGCGGCCGATCCGCCCCGGTCCCGGCACGCCGCCGGTCGCTTCAAGAC
>NZ_QTKI01000030.1:0-21773 GCF_010820945.1 Rhodopseudomonas sp. BR0C11 | reverse complement strand
GACAGTCACGGCGCGGTGGGGATCCCGCACCATTTGGCCGCGCAATTGCCGGAGGCGGCCGAACTCTGCGGCCGCCGCGAGGTCCCGATCCTGGAAGTCGCCCGCAGCGCCGAGTTCTCACTCGACAAGCTGAAGCAGGCGCTCGCGAAGGCCTCGGAGATTCACTGAGTTCGGGCGGGGACGCTCTCCGGCCGATCGCGGCCCATCACCGCCGCGGCGGCGCGCCCAGAAGACAGATGCTTGGTAATATTACGGGGTTGCTCGCCGCATCAGCGATCGCGCAGCGCCGAATACTTTACCCGTCTTTAATGGCGAATGCATAGTTTCGGAACCGCTGCTCAGAACGATCAGTGCCGACGGCTCGCGCCGCGCGGCTGGTGTGTGCGCGTCGGAGTGAATAATGGACATCATGACGTCAGCCGGCCTGGTCGGCGGCATCGCAGTCATTGCCGTGATGATGCTGATGGGCGGCGACGTCCATATGTTCATCTCCTAACATGCCATGATCATCATCTTCGGCGGTTCGTTGACCGCGACGATGATCCGCTTCCCGCTCAATGTGATCCTGCACGGCCTGCCGCTCGGCGCTAAATTCGCCTTCACGATGAGCCGGCTGTCGGCGCGTGATCTGGTCGATGAGCTCGCCAGCATCGCTGAGATCGCCCGCAAGTCCGGCCCCGTCGGCCTGGAAAAGGTCGAGGCCGAAGATCCGTTTCTGGCCAAGGGCATCCGCTACGTGGCCGACGGTTACGACATCGAATTCATCCGCGATAACCTCGAGCGCGACCGCGATAACTTCCTGATGCACCTCGACGAGGGCAGCAAGATCTATCGCGCGATCGGCGACTGCGCCCCGGCGTTCGGCATGATCGGCACGCTGATCGGCATGGTGCAGATGTTCTCCAACATGTCCGACCCGTCGAAGCTGGGGCCGTTCATGGCGACCGCGCTTCTGGCGACGCTGTACGGCGCTCTGGTGGCGAACCTGTTCTGTCTGCCGATCGCCGACAAGCTGCACACCAAGAAGATCGACGAAGAAACCAACCGCACGCTGATCATCGACGGCATCCTGATGATCCGTGACTCCAAGAGCCCGGCGCTGGTCCGTGAAATGCTGCTGGCTTACCTGCCCGAGAAGCACCGTTCGGAAGAAGACGAAGCGGTCCCGGCTTAACCCGACCTCAGTCGATCGTCGGAAGGCGCCATGGCCAAAAAGAAGAAAGCCGAAGAGCATGCCGGTGGCCACGGCTGGTTCGTCACGTTCGCCGACCTGATGGGCCTGCTGATGAGCTTCTTTGTGATGCTCGTCGCGTTTTCGACCCAGGACAAAGCCAAGCTGATGATCGTCGCCGGCTCGATGCGCGAGGCGTTCGGCGTGCAGAACGACGCGCGCTACTCCGGCATCATCGAGAACGACGGTCTGCCGACCCGAGGCAAGGTCAAGAACACCGAGCACGTCAATCCGGAGCTGTCGACCGCCAAGCCGTCACCTGGCGAGGTGACGCGCGACGAAGGCATCAATACCAAAGAGGACCGCGAATTCGCGCTCGCCTCGGCGTCGCTGCGGCAGGCGCTGCAGAATATGCCGGAGATCTCCGAGCTGTCGAAGAACATCATGTTCGAGGAGACCAAGCAGGGTCTCAACCTCGAGATCATGGATCAGGACGGCCGTTCGATGTTCGCCGACGGCTCCAAGGTGCCGTTCGAACGCACCCGCCTGCTGCTGCAGCGGCTTGCGGTGCCGCTGCGTGCCACCCCGCTCAGGGTTACGATCGTCGGCCATACCTCGTCCGGCCTGATGCCGGAGCGCAGCGACTATAACGGTTGGGACCTGTCGTCGGACCGCGCCAATTCGGTGCGCCAGATCCTAGAGCGGGAAGGGCTGCCCGGTTCGCACATCTTCGCCGTGACCGGCAAAGCCGACAGCCAGCCGCTGTTTCCCGACGATCCGTCGATCGCCGCCAATCGCCGCGTGACCATCACGCTGATGCGCGAGAGCCCGGCGCTGCCGCCCGGCATGAAGCCTTAAGCGTTTCACCCGGCCGCTCGTGGCGGCGACCTCGATTGCAAGCCGGACCTCCGCTTCATCGCGCGTCATCCGAATCCGCTGGGTTCGGTATTCGGCATCCCGTGGTTGCATCGGTCGCGGTCGGCCCGCTAGCCTGAGGCTCGTCACGGCGGCAGGCGCGCTATCTTTGAAGGGCTTGCCGGCGTGGCGTCGCGGCTCTTGGATCAAATCCAGCGATCGAGCGTTCTACGGCAGCCATGGCCCTCAGCGCGGCAACCACCGAAGCGCCTGAACAAACCAGCTTTTGGGCGCTCACGCTCGGCGGGATCGGTGTTGTTTTCGGCGATATCGGCACGTCTCCCTTGTACGCATTCCGCGAGGCGGTCGCCGGCGCGGCTGGCGGAGCACCGGCAAGCCGGGTGCTGGTGCTCGGGGTGCTGTCGCTGATCCTGTGGGCGCTGCTGATCGTCGTCACCGCCAAGTACGTGCTGTTGCTGCTGCGCGCCGATAACAACGGCGAGGGTGGCACGCTGTCGCTGATGGCGCTCGGCCGCCGCGCGCTCGGCCGCCGCAGCCTGTTTCTCCTGGTGCTCGGGGTGATCGGTGCCTCGATGTTCATCGGCGACTCGATGATCACGCCGGCGATCTCAGTGCTGTCGGCGATCGAGGGCCTGAAGATCGCGGCTCCCGCACTCGAACATTACGTCGTGCCGCTGACGGTGCTGGTCCTGGTGCTGCTGTTCGGCGTGCAGAGCCATGGCACCGCGATCGTGGCGCGGTTCTTCGGCCCGGTGATGCTGGTGTGGTTCGCCACGCTGGCGGCGATGGGCGCGATGCACATCATGGACGATCCGTCAGTGCTGGCCGCCATCAACCCGTGGTATGCGGCGCAATTCCTCGCCAGCCACGGCACCATCGGACTGGTGACGCTGGGCGCGGTGTTTCTGGCGGTCACCGGCGGCGAGGCGCTGTACGCCGATCTCGGCCATTTCGGCCGCCGCCCGATCCAGACTGCCTGGCTCGGCTTCGTGCTGCCGGCGCTGCTGATCAATTACTTCGGCCAGGGTGCGCTAGTGTTGTCCAATCCGGCTGCGCTGGAAAACCCATTCTACAAGATGGTGCCCGAGGCGCTGGTGCTGCCGCTGACGCTGATGGCGACCGCAGCGACCGTGATCGCCAGCCAGGCTGTGATCACCGGCGCATTCTCGCTGATCAGCCAGGCGGTGCAGCTCGGGCTGCTGCCGCGATTTGAGGTGCGCTACACCTCTGAGACCAATGCGGGTCAGATCTACCTGCCGCGTGTCAACGCGTTGCTGCTGATCGGCGTCTTGCTGCTGGTGCTGCTGTTTCAGACCTCGAGCCGGCTCGCCTCTGCCTATGGCATCGCGGTCTCCACCACGATGGTGGTCGATGGCATCATGGGCTTCGTGGTGATCTGGAAGCTGTGGCGCTGGAGCTGGCCGGCTGCGGCGCTTGTGATTGTGCCGCTGGTGCTGGTCGATGCGATGTTCTTCAGCGCCAATCTGCTGAAGCTGCTCGACGGCGCCTGGGTGCCGCTGCTGTTTGGCCTCTCGATGGCGTTGGTGATCTGGACCTGGCGGCGCGGCGTCGCGCTGCTGATGATCAAGTCACGCCGGGCCGAGGTGCCGCTCGACGATCTGATCGTCAGCCTGGAGAAACACCCGCCGCACATCGTCAAGGGCACCGCGGTGTTTCTGACCGCTGATGCCGAATTCGTGCCGCCGGCGCTGCTGCACAATCTCAAGCACAACAAGGTCCTGCACGAGCACAATGTGATCCTGACGATCGAGACCGTTCACACTCCGCGGGTCGACGCGGCCGACCGGATCAGGCTGGTGAAGGTCAGCGAGAAGTTCAGCAAGGTGGCGCTGCGGTTCGGCTTCATGGAGACGCCGAACGTGCCGAAGGCGCTGGTGCTGGCGCGCAAGCTCGGCTGGGAGTTCGACATCATGTCGACCTCGTTCTTCGTGTCGCGGCGCTCGCTGAAGCCAGCCGCGCAATCCGGGATGTGGCGGTGGCAGACCAAGCTGTTCGTCGCCCTCGCCAAGTCGGCCAACGACGCCACCGACTACTTCCAGATCCCGACCGGCCGGGTCGTCGAGGTCGGTGCCCAGGTCACCATCTAGCTGTCGGCCGCAAGGGCAGGGCGGCCGGCTTCGACCAAAAGCGGCAGTGCTTTCGCGGCCCGCTGCGCCTATCCAGCAAACATGCCGATGATCTCGTTGAGAAGCTTGATTTTCCTCGCGCTAGGCGCAACCTTGGCGCCGCAATGGCCGAGCGTCGTTCTCGTTGTTGCGCTCATGGATCCGGGCAGTGCGATCGCGGGAGAGAAGAAAGTGGCAGGCCAGGTTGAAGATTTGACGCCGCAAGAGGTCGCTCAGGGCATCGCCGACGGGCGCTATCTGCTGGTGGACGTTCGCGAGCCGAACGAGGTCGCCGCCGAAGCCTATCCGGACGCCGTGGTTGTTCCGCTCTCGACCTTCGACCCTAAGGCGATCCCCGATCCGGCCGGCAAGCAGGTCGTGTTCGCTTGCCGCTCCGGCAAGCGCTCGGTGACGGCCTCTATGGCCGCGCAGGCCGCGGGGCTCGCCTACAGCCGGCACCTCGCCGGTGGCATTCTCGGCTGGAAGGCGGCCGGTCTGCCGACCAAGCCGGGCCGTTGATCCGTACGATGACCGCCATCCGATGAGCAACAAGGTCTTCGCCGATCTCCCGGTCACCGTGTTCGAGGCGATGTCGCAGCTCGCGCGCGACAACGACGCGATCAATCTGGGGCAAGGCTTTCCCGACGATCCGGGGCCGGAGGATATCCGCCGCACCGCCGCGGATGCTGTTCTCAACGGCTACAACCAGTATCCGTCGATGATGGGGCTGCCGGAGCTGCGGCAGGCGATCTCGACCCACTATGCGCACTGGCACGGCGTCCAACTCGATCCGATGACCGAGGTGATGGTGACCTCCGGCGCGACCGAAGCGCTGGCGAGTGCCATCCTGTCGGTGGTCGAACCCGGCGACGAAGTGATCGTGTTCCAGCCGGTGTATGACTCGTACCTGCCGATCATCAGGCAGGCCGGCGGCATTCCGCGGCTGGTTCGTCTCGAACCGCCGCATTGGCGCATCACCGAAGAGTCGCTGCGGCGGGTGTTTAACGCCAAGACCAAGGCGATCGTCTTCAACAACCCGCTGAACCCGGCCGCGGTGGTGTATCCGCGCGAAGACCTCGAATTGCTGGCACGGTTCTGCCAGGAGTTCGACGCTGTGGCGATCTGCGACGAGGTGTGGGAGCACGTCACGTTCGATGGCCTCAGCCACATCCCGCTGATCACCATCCCCGGGATGCGCGACCGCACCATCAAGATCGGCTCGGCGGGCAAGATCTTTTCGCTCACCGGCTGGAAGGTCGGCTTCGTCTGCGCCGCGCCGAAACTGCTGCGGGTTGCCGCCAAGGTGCACCAGTTCCTGGCTTTCACCACAGCACCGAACCTGCAGGCGGCCGTCGCCTACGGTCTCGGCAAGAGCGACGATTACTTCCTGCAGATGCGCAAGGACCTGGCACGCAGCCGCGACCGGCTGGCGCAGGGGCTGTCCAGCATCGGCTTTCCGGTGATCCGCTCGCAGGGCACCTATTTTCTCACCGTCGATTTGTCGCCGCTCGGCCTCAACGAAACCGACGAGGCGTTCTGCAAACGCATCGTCACCGACTACAAGGTCGCGGCGATCCCGGTGTCGGCGTTCTATGAGGAAGAGCCGGTCACCTCGGTGGTGCGGTTCTGTTTCGCCAAGAAGGATCAGACGCTCGACACCGCCCTCGAGCGCCTGTCGGATGCGGTTCACGGGCGCTAGGGATGTCATGATGCGGGATACGATGCGGCGGCGACTGCTGACTCTGGGCGCGGGGATCGCTCTGTCGGTGTCGCTCACGCTGCCTGGCTGGGCGCAGGACCGCACCGTCAATTTCTACAACTGGTCGAACTACGTCGCGCCGGGCGTGCTCGAGGATTTCACCCGCGAGACCGGCATCAAGGTGGTGTACGACACCTTCGATGCCAACGAGACGCTGGAGACCAAGCTGCTCGCCGGCAAGTCCGGCTACGACCTCGTGGTGCCGACCGCTTATTTCCTGCAGCGTCAGATCACCGCCGGCGTGTTCCAGAAGCTCGACAAGTCGAAGCTGCCGAACCTGAAGAACGCCTGGGACTTCGTCACTGACAAGCTGGCGCTTTACGATCCCGGCAATCAGTTCGCCGTCAACTACATGTGGGGGACGACCGGCATCGGCTACAACGTCGCCGCCGTGAAGCGGATTCTCGGCGAGGGCGCCGTGATCGACAGCTGGGAGATGATCTTCAAGCCGGAGAACCTGGCGAAGTTCAAGGACTGCGGCGTCCACATGCTGGATTCCGCCGACGACATCCTGCCGGCAGCGCTGACCTATCTCGGCCGTGATCCGAATTCGACCAACAAGGACGATCTGGAAAAGGCCGCCGAGGTTGTCGGCAAGGTCCAGCCTTCGGTGCGCAAGTTCCATTCGTCCGAATATCTCAACGCGCTCGCTACCGGTGAGATCTGCCTGGTGGTGGCGTGGTCGGGCGACATCAAGCAGGCGCAATCGCGTGCGGCCGAAGCTCATAACGGCGTCGAAATCGGCTACGCGATCCCGAAAGAGGGCGCGCAGATGTTCTTCGACAATCTGGCGATCCCGGCCGACGCCAAGAACGTCGCCGAGGCGCACGAACTGATCAACTTCCTGTACCGGCCGGACATCGCCGCACGTAATTCGGATTTCCTGTCCTATGCCAACGGCAACAAGACCAGTCAGGACTTCATCAATCCGCGGGTGCTGAACGACAAGGCGATCTATCCGGACGCTGACACCCAGGGGCGATTGTTCGTGATCACCGCGCGCGATCCCGCGACGCAGCGCACGATCAACCGGCTGTGGACGCGGGTGAAGACGGGGCGCTGACGCTCCGTATCGATCGTCTGCGGGTACGGGAGTAGTTCTGAGCCTCGATACCTCAACAAACTGCGTAGGCGCACGAGTGCCCGAATCGGCCTCAGCGGGCGCAGGATCGGTTTATGCCAATGGCGTTCCGATCCTTCGCGCGACTTCGTGGCGGCTGTTCTCTGGCCATCCTTTGGCTGTGCAGTCTTGCTGTCCTCACCGGCGTCACGGGGACCGCCAGCGCTGGCGATCAGCCTCGCGAGCGCTTGGCTCCGCGCTGGACTGTTTCGGCCGAAGCTCTGGTGCTTGGCCGCGCCGGGACAGGCAATCAATCGCTTGTCTCGCTCGTGCCGGGCGACGTGCCGTGGTGGACACCGGCCGGCCCGAACACCACCAACGTCCCCGGTGCCGAGGTGCTGAACAGCAATCAGCTCAATCAGCGATTGGCCGCCGGTCCGAGGATCGGTGTCAGTTACCAAGACCCATCGGGTTACGGCGTCGAGCTGTCCTACTTCAATGTGCTTGGGCTGAAGGCGTCAAAAAGCGTAGGCCCCGAGACGCCGGGACAATGGCTGGTGATGAAAGCGCCCGGCACGTTCTGGCAGACGCAGGACTATGCGTATCAAGCAATGGCGTGGCAGGACGATACCCGGCTGCACAGCCTGGAGGCCAATGCGCGGCTGGAGATAACGCCGCGCGTGACGCTGCTGGCAGGTGTTCGCTGGCTGCAACTGCACGATCAGCTGCAAGGGGCGCTGGATCCGGCCGATCTCGGCCAGCCAATGTGGAAGTTCAGAGTGCCGAGCCGGCTGTCCGATGCCGTTCCGGTCCCCGGCAGCCCGGTCGTGATCAATCCGCCGTTCTGGACGAGTTCGACGACGAACAACCTCTACGGCGTTCAAGTCGGCGTGCGAGCGACTTTGTGGGAGATTGAACGCGTCTCGGTCGACGCAGTGCTGAAGGCCGGCGTGTTCGACAACCATGCGACGCAAGCCGCGCAGGTCAGCATGCAGAAGCAGCTCTACCCGACATACGCGGCGACCGATGCGGCCGCCTTCGTTGGACAGGGCGGCATTGCGGCGAAATATCGGCTGAGCGATCACGTCGCCGTCAAGCTCGGATACGAAGCGTTGTGGCTCGGCCGCGTGGCGTTGGCGCCGGCCCAAGTTCAGGCGACCTCAACCACGTCCAGCAGCGTGACGGCGGTCGGCGTCGATTGTCGCTCGTCGACGCTTCTTCAAGGCGTCACGGTCGGCATGGAGTACTCGTTTTAGCGCGGGGGCAGCGATCAGGCGGTCTTCGCCAGTTTCGGTGCTGGCGCGCCGTGGAGAGCAACCTGTTCGAGATCCCGTAGATCGACCGTCCCTGGCAACGCGTGGTCGGATGGCTTGTCGCCGACGCCCCGCATCGGGATCGGACTGACCGGGGCCCGGTCATGCCGCTCGATGTCGCCGCGCAGCAGCCGCCAAGCCCAGCCGGCGGTTCGACGATAGGTGTGCGCAAGCCCGATCATGCCGTAGATCTGCGCGCCGGCATCGACGATGTGGGCGCGGAATTTCAGCCAGGCTCGACGCCGCATCCGCTTGGCGGGCGAGAAATGCGCGACCTCGTGTGCGGGACGAGTCTCCGCACTGGAGAACACGTCTGCCGACTTCGAGAACACCAGCGCGCTCACGAAGCGGATCGGGTTGAAGAAGTAGGTGTAGGCGATCAGCAGATTGAGCTGCTTCAGCCAAGGCCGCGGGTGCTTCGATGCGACGACGTAGTTGCCGTCCATGATATGCGGCTCGACCTGGATATCGCCGGCGCGGCTGAACGCCATCCCGGATTCGAACACGTTCTCGTACCACTTCGAACCGGGGGCAGGGGTCAGCATCATCACCTGCGTGCTGATCGATCCGGCCTGCCGCAGCAGCCTGATCTGGTTGATCAGGCCGTAGTTCGACTTCCACGTCACCAGCGGCTGGCTGTCGTGGTGCATCATCATCGGCATCGGCAGGATGTTGTTCTCGCGCAGCAGCTTGAAGGCGAGTTGGGTCTTGTCCTTGTCCTGCGCCTTCTTCACCAGCGTTGCGGTCATGTCCTCGACGCCGAGCCACACCGCCGCAAAGCCCGCATCGCGGATCAGCGGCAGGTGATCTCGCATCCCGACGGTGTCGTGCACCGTGACTTCGGTGCCGAGCCGCACCTTGCAGAACGGCCGTTCGGAGCGCTTGCGTGCGAGCGTGCCGGCGATGTCCAGCGTGCGCTTGGTGTCGTTGAAGAAGTTATCGTCCGCACCGAAGAAGTGATAGATGCCGAAAGTGCTGGCGATCTGCCCGATCTCCTCGGCGATGCGTTCACCGCTCTTGGCGCGGAACTGCGACTGGTTGTAGGCGGGGATCGGGCAGTATGAGCACCGGAACTTGCAGCCCGCGGTCATCACGATGCTGGCGATCGGGCTGTATCGCTTCACGCGGTTGATCGGCAGCGCCTGGCTGGCCAGCGTCGCGCTGTTGCTCGGTGCCTCCAGCAGCTTGTAGCCGTGCACCGGATCGGGAAGCTCATCGAGATCGCCGAGCAGGCGCTGCACGCCGGTGTCGATCAGCTCCTCGATCGGACCGCTACGCGAGGCGCGGCGCGCGTAGACAATGCCCGCCACCTCATCGAGCGCACCGCCATCGCGCGCACGCTGGAACACCGAGCGCATCGACTCGCCGGCCGCGCGCATCGACAGCAGCACATCGAGCAATTCGAGGAAGACGTATTCTTCGCCGGTGACGGCGACATCGGCCGCCCAGGACGGATCGCCGCCGCCGAACACATGCCACGGCTCGTAGCGAATCCGAGGTCCGCCGACCATGATCAGGGGACGCTTGTCAGGCTCGATCTGGCAGGCTTCCCGGATCAGACGATCGCATTCGGCGGAATGCAGATGCATGCTCGAGACCAGGAACAGGTCCGGAATCCGGCCGTCGAGTCGCATTTGCAGCGGGCTGAAATTCCGGTTCCACTGCTGCAGCACGATCCGGGTCTTGTCGAAGCCGACGTCGGCCAGCGCGGAACCGATCGATCGGACTCCGCCGGGTGCCATGCGGGTGTCGGCGAGAACGAAGGGCAGGACGCGGGTGCGATGGTCGAACGCGCTGACGATGACGGTCGTCAGGTCATGCTGCCCCGACAGCCGGCGGAGGCGCGCGCGGAGGCTCGCCATCTTGCCGGGAACCAGAAGCTCATCACCGCGGGCACGCCTTGGAAGTTCCATGTATTTCCTCGATCCAGATGGACGGCCGCAAAGTGATTTGCGAGCGCCACTGTGAGGTTAATACCCGAATCGGTCAAGTTGACGGCCCGCCGCAGCGCAGCAGGTTCCGCATGGTTCCGCGCCGATGCGCCTGAGCACGGGGCAGCAGCGCAGCTCGTCTTCAAGACGTCACGCAGGCCGAGTCTAAGCGTACTCGGATCCTGAGCGAACTAAGCGAATTTCGGTTAGGCGGACGCACGTCGACGCGACTAAGCGCTGATTACGCGGATCGTTACCGCCAGCGGCGGTGCAGCCACAGCCATTGCTCGGGCGTTTCGCGGATCCAGCTTTCGATCACCGAGGTGCACGCCTGCATCGTGCCCTGGATGTCGATCCGGCCGTCGGCATCGCGGACCGGTTGGATTTCTTCGGTCAGCTCGGCGCGGAAACGGCCATCGGGGAGGCGGATGACGCGGGCGCCGTGCAGCGGGCACTCGATCTGGCGCAGCAGCTTTGCCAGCAGCGGGTTGGCCTTCGCGGTGCGGCCGAAGAAGGTGACGTCGACGCCCTTGGTGAAGTGCTGATCGATCAGCATGCCGACGTGCTTGCCGTCCTGCAGCGCCTGCGCCAGCTTGAACGGCGCGCTCGATCCGGCGGCGACGAGTTGCCCCATCTTCACCGAGCGGATCTCTTCGACGATGCGGTCGGCGGCTTCGATATTCGGCCGGCGATACAGCACCGCAGTGTCGAGGCCGTGCGCGACGGCGGCGACCGCCGGCAACTCCCAGTTGCCGAGATGGCTGGCGAAAATCAGCGCCGGCTTGCCGTCGTCGCGCAGCTTTTCGAACAGCTCGAGGGAGCGGCCGGTCACCTCGATGCGGCTGCGTTCGGGATGCTCGACGTCGTAGTCCCACACCGAGTCGAGATGCGCGAACTCCGCGGCCGATCGGCCGAGGTTGTCCCAGACGCCGCTGAGGATGGCCTCGATCTCGTCCGGCGACTTCTCCGGAAATGCCGCGGTGAGGTTGTCGCGGCCGATCCGCTGCTCCGGAAAGCGCGGGCCGAATTTGCGGGCAACCGCGCCGAACAGCCGGGCGCTCTTGTCGGGATCGAACTTCCGCGCCAGATGCAGCGCGCCGATCGCCAACGGCCCGACGATCTTGCCGACGACATCCTTGGCCGCGCGCTGGGCGCGCAGCTTGGCGCGATAAAGGGCGACCTTCATCAGAACCGGACGATGATCTTGCCGAACACCTGACGGCTTTCCATCCGCTTCAGTGCGGCGCCGACGTCGTCGAGCGGAACTTCGGTGTCGATCACCGGCAGCATGCCGGCCGCCATCTTGTCGAGGCTTTCGGCGATGTTCTTCATCGTCGCGCCGAACGAGCCGAAGATTTTGTACTGCTGCTGGAACAGCTGCATCAGGTTGAGGGTGGTGGTCGGGCCCGAGGTCGAACCGCAGGTCACCAGTCGGCCGCCGCGCTTCAAGCTGAGCAGCGAGCCGTTGAAGGTGTCGGCGCCGACGTGTTCGAACACCACGTCGACACCCTTCTTCTTGGTGATCTTGCGGCACTCGTGCTCGAAGCGGTCCTGGCGATAGTTGATGACATGATCGGCGCCGAGCTTCTTGACGCCTTCGATCTTGGAATCGTCGCCGACGGTGGTGATCACCGTGCAGCCGATCGCCTTGGCCATCATGATCGCGACGGTGCCGATGCCGGAGCCGCCGGCATGGACCAGCACGGTTTCGCCGGGCTGCAGCTTGGCGTTATCGAACAGCATGTGCTGCACGGTCGAGAACGCGATCGGCGCGCAGGCGGCGTCGCGCAGGTCGACGCCGTCCGGCACCGGGATCACCAGCCGTGCCGCGATGTTCATCAGCTCGCGCGCAAAGCCGTCGACATGGAAGCCGATCAGGCCGCCGACGTTTTCACAAAGATTGTCGCGGCCTTCCTGGCACGCTTTGCAGTGGCCGCAGGTCAGCGCGCCGTACATCACGACCTTCTGCCCGGGCTTGAATGCGGTGACGCCGTCACCGACCGCTTCGATCGTGCCCGAGGCTTCGGCACCGACCACGATCGGCAGCTTGCGCTTGACGAAGGCCATACCGCGATAGCCCCACACGTCGATGTGGTTCAGCGCCACCGCGGCAATGCGGACCTGCACCTCGCCGGCCGCCGGGGGCGGGGGAGACGGCAGGTCGGCGACCACGAGATTGCGGTCGGCAACGAGGGTGAGCGCGCGCATGGGGTTCGTCCGAACGGTTGGAGGCTTGCGTCCTGCGTATCGCCGCTGGCGACCGCGGCGTCAACCGCGGCGGCCGGAACTGCGACTCACAGGCGGTTAGGCCGGTTCGCGGGTCAGGATCAGCGAGGCGTTCTGGCCGCCGAACCCGAACGAGTTCGACATCACGCTGGTGACGCGGGCGTCGCGGGCCTGATTGGGCACCACATCCAGCGGGATCGCCGGATCCGGCACGTCGTAGTTGATGGTCGGCGGAATCCGCTGATGCTCCAGCGTCAGCAGCGAGAAGATCGCTTCGACCGCGCCGGCGGCCGACAGGGTGTGGCCGACCATCGACTTGTTCGACGACACTGGCAGCGACGAAGCGCGCTCACCGAACACGCTGGAGATGCCGAGATACTCCATCTTGTCGTTCTCGGGCGTGCCGGTGCCGTGGGCGTTGATGTAGTCGATCTGGTCGACGCTCATGCCGGCGTCGGCCAGCGTCTTGTTGATGCAGCCGATGATCGGCTTGCCGTCCGGGCTCGAGCGGGTGCGGTGGAAGTTGTCGGCGAGTTCGCCGCAGCCGGCGATCACGCCGAGGATCGAGGCGCCGCGCGCCACCGCCGACTCATAGCTCTCCAGCACCAGCGCGCCGGCGCCCTCGGCCATCACGAAGCCGTCGCGGTTCTTGGCGAACGGCTTCGAGGACGCTTGCGGGGGATCGTTTTGGGTCGACAGCGCCGACAGCAGTGAGAACCGGATCAGCGCTTCGGCGTTGACCGAGCCGTCGGTTGCGACGCACAGCGCCGCATCCGCTTCACCGCGCCGGATCGCTTCGACGCCGAGCTGAATCGCGCTCGCGCCGGAGGCGCAAGCGGTCGACAGCGAGATCGGCGAGCCCTTGGTACCGAAGGTGTCGGCGAGATGATCGGCGACCGAGCCGAACAGGAAGCGCCGATGATACTGCGTGAACGCACCACCGCCGCTGACGCGGAGCAGGGCATCGTAATCGATCGCGGTATTGGCGCCGGTGGCGCGCGCCAATTCCTGACGCGGCAGCCATTCCAGCTCGACCGGCGCGACCGCGAGAAACAGCGGGCCGGGGAAGTCACCCTTGCGGCCGATGCCGGACTGCGCGATCGCCTCTTCGGTGGCGAGGTCGGCGAGCTTTTCACCGAGCACGACCGAGGAGAATGGCTCGACCGGGACGAAGTCCACGGTGCCTGCCATCGTGCTCTTCAGCCCGTCGATCGGAAAGCGGGTGATGGTGCGGATGCCGGATTCGCCGGCGGTGAGCTTGGCCCAATTGTCGGTCTTACCGGCGCCGAGCGAGGTGACCACGCCCATGCCGGTGACGACCACGATCGGTCTGCCGAATTTGTCCCGCGTCACGGTCATTGCGTCCCCCTTACCGAACGGCCTCGACCAGCGCCATGCCTTCGCCGCGCCAGTGGCCCGCCCCGATCACGACAATCTGGTCGGGGGTTTTGCTCATTTCAACTTCGAGACCGGTCGGGTCGTTCGGCGGATACAGCGCGCCGCGCGACAGCGACAACGCCGCAAGCGCGATACCGAGCGGGAATTGCGCTTCCATCACGTGGCCGAACGGCGTCGCGGTGCCGCGCACCGGGGTGCCGGAGTGATTGCGCAGGAATGCGGTTTCCTCCGCGGTCGCCGGCTCGGCACCGGTTGCGCCGGTGATGATCGCGGTGGCGCCATCGCCCGGGCCGAGCTGCGACCACAGCTTCTCCAGCGACGCAGTGACGTCGCCGGCGTTGCGGCGGCGCGACTGGTCGGCGACGACGTTCTTTAGCCGCGCATACGGCTTGGCGCCGCGCGCCTGCGCATGCGCCTTCGACTCGATCACCAGGAACGCCGCGCCCGAGCCGAGCGCGAAGCCGCCCTTGGGACCGCGCGCAAACACCGGCGCGTAGTTGTCCTTCAGATTGAAGTCGCCGAACTCGTACAGCATCAGCAGATCTTTGCGCTCGCCGTTCTGGGCAGCACCGATCAGCGCGATGTCGCTCTGGCCGGCTGCGATCCGCGCCAGCGCAATCCGCGCGGCGTCGACGCCGGCTTCCTCTTCACCCATGAAGGTGCGCGATGACCCGGTAACGCCATGCACGATCGCGATGTTGCCGGCGAGCAGATTTGAGAGCTGGGCGAGGAAGAGGGTCGGGCGCAGGTCGTTCATGAGGCGCTCGTTGAGCGCACTGGGCGGCACGGTGCCGTAACCTTCGCCATTGAGCACGGCAGAATCGACCGCAAGGTCGCGCTCACCTCCGCCGGCGGCGACGATCATGTCCATCCGCGACAGGATCTCGGTGTTGCCTTTGATGCCGGCGGACTCGAGCGCCAGACCGGCCGCATAGGTGCCGATCCGTTGCCAGGCTTCCATCTGGCGCTGATCGCCCTTCTTCGGGATCTGCTTGTCGAAGCTGAGCGGCGCCAGCGGGTGCACGACGTACGGCGCAAAACCGCTGGTATCGACGTTGACGCGGCGCTCGGTCAGCGCATCCCAATGGGCGTCGAGCCCCTCGGCCAGCGAGCTGGCGAGGCCGATGCCGGTAATCCAGGCTTCGATCGGTTCGGCGCGGGACGTGTTGGTGTCAGCCATGGATCATCTGCTCCGGAAATCCGATTTGCTTCGCCATCGCTTCCATATGCCCGCGCAGGTCGGGATGCGGAAACGGGACGTGGCGGAACGTCAGCGTGGCATTGCATGCGAGCTTACCGCCGCTCTTGATCTTCGCTTCGGTCATCGTGAAGCCGGAGCCCTCGTGCACCACCGAGACGTCGATCGACAAGGTCTCGCCGGGCGTCACGAAGGTGCGCATCTTGGCTTCCTTGACCGCGGCCAGGAACGGCATGCGCTGAAATTGCATCAGCGCGATCAAGAGCCAGCCCGAGCTCTGGGCCATGGTCTCGATCAAGAGCACGCCCGGCATCAGCGGGTAGCCGGGGAAGTGGCCTTCGAAGATCGTGCTGGTCTCGGGCACCCGAGCCTCGACCGTGATGCTGCGGTCAGCGAGGCGAAGCTCGGCGATTCGGTCGATCAGGTGGAAATATTCAAGGTTCATGGCGTGGGCGGCTTCCGAACCGCGCCACTACGCGCCCTTCGCGGCAACCAGTTCGTCGATGCGGGCGGCGAGATTCTTGAGAACGAAATACTGCTCGGTGGTCGCCTTGCCGTCGTTGACCTCCTGGGTCCACTTCTCCAGCGGCAGCTTGATACCGAAAGCTTTGTCGATCGCGAACGCGATGTCGAGGAAATCGAGGCTGTCGATCCCCAGGTCATCGATCGCATGGCTCTCCGGGGTGATCGTCTCACGCGGAATGTCGCAGGTTTCCGCGATGATGGTGGCCACCCGATCGAATGTGGAAGTCATTTTAAGCCTTTGATATTATGTCGGAAATGGCCGATTTACGGCGGCTTCAGCCGTCATCCTGGTGACAGGCGATTGCCCGTATAACGGAGCGTTGCTCCGAGTTCAATGGCGGGCAAATCCACGCATTGCGCGGGTTTTGGGCAACTAGCGGGAAGCTTTGGCGAATCTAGCGCGGCGCTGCGATGGCGGCGCAGTCGTGCCGGCCCATCAGCACGCAGTCCTGAGTCCGCCGCATATCGGCGATGCTGGTCGCGAGCCAGATGCCGACCACCGTCAGCGTGATGGTCAGCGCCAGAGCGGCGATGTTCGTCAGCATCCGGTGGCGGAAATCGTCCGGGGCGTTGTCGCGCCCGGACTCGTCGGGATCGTGCTCGAGCTGCGGCATCTCTCTCCGGAAGGGCAGAATGGTTGCGGAGGGGCGACCGCCATCTTCTGGGGCCGGCACAGGAACGGCGTCGCGCGGCCGAAACGGCAATACGCGGTGGTCGTCATCGGGGAGGGAGATGCGCTGATTCTTCATCGCTGCCGTCCAGCCGTCGCCCGGAACGGGTTCGACCCGATCATCCTAGTGAGGATACGATTTCGGGAAAACTCCGCAATAGACCGGATGGAACATGCCGGCCGGGCGTGTCTGGCCCCCGGTGCGCCGCGTTGCCGTCGGGGAGGGCCGTGCCATACTCCGCGGGAACCTGGCAATTCAGGAGGCCCAGCGATGACCAACCCGCGTGAACCGTTGCTGCATACGATCCCGATCCTGTCGCTACGTCCGACTCAAATGACGGTCGGGATGCGCGAGGTGAAGGAGAAGCGGCTGCGCTGGCGCCAGCACAAACCGAAGAAGCAGGCCGAACTGCTCGGCAATCACATGATTCCCGTGGTGCTTGGTCCCGGCAAGACGCACTACGTGATCGATCATCACCATTTGGCCCGGGCGCTGCACGACGAGGGCGTGAAGGAAGTGTTGGTCACGGTGATCGCCGACCTCACCATGGTCGATCGCGATGCGTTCTGGGTGGTGCTCGACAGCCGGCGCTGGGTTTATCCGTACGATGCCAAAGGCGAGCGGCATCATTACCGCGAGATTCCCAAAACGGTTGCGGACCTGAAGGACGATCCATTCCGCAGCCTCGCCGGCGAACTCCGCCGCGTCGGCGGCTATGCCAAGGACACCACGCCGTTCAGCGAGTTCCTGTGGGCCGATTTCCTGCGCCGGCGCTTGTCGCGAAAAAGCGTCACCGCCGACTTCCAGAACGCGGCTGAGAAAGCGCTGGCGCTCGCCAAGAGCAAAGACGCGATCTATCTGCCCGGCTGGTGCGGGCCCGCTGCGGACGATTGAGGTGGGCTTCAGTCTTCGGGCGCGGCGCTATGGCCGCGTTCGTCCTTGGTGCCGCCGAGCAGGCGATGCAGCAGCCGCTCGGCCGGATGTCCGCCGATCAGCACCGCGAAGGTGATCACCAGCGCCACGCCGACGATCAACCACGGTCCCGCACCGCAGACGATGCCGATGCCGGCGGCGAGCCAGGTGCATGCCGCGGTGGTGAGGCCGTGGATTTCCAGCCGGTTGCCGCTGCGAACGATCACGCCGGCACCGAGAAAGCCGATGCCGGTGAGAATGCCCTGGATCACACGGCTGGTCGGATCGGACAATTGATCGCTCGTCGCCGAATGGTCGGCATGCGCCACTAACAGCGCGGACGCGAGCGCGACCAGCGCCAGCGTGCGCATCCCGATCGGCTTGTTCTTGAGGTCGCGGTTGAGCCCGATCAGCCCGCCGGCCATCGCGGCAACGCCAAGACGCAGCAGGATGTCCCACCAGGGTAGCAACGCCAGTCCTCCCTCGTGTCGAAGCTCTGTGCCGCTTGCATCGTCCCGTCCGAATAACGCGAGGATTGCGGATCTGTTCTTCGAGCCGATCAGGTTGTCATGGGCGGATCCAGCACGCGCGCGTTGGGCTCAATCTGAGACGACGATCAGTGCGCGTGGGCAGGTGCGACACTTCTTCGCATATCGAGGGCAAACCTTCGCTCACATCAAAGGAAAATCGCGTTGGGACGCATGCCGCTGGTTTCTTCAACAGCACGCTAGAACGGTTCTAGTGGTGCCCGTTACCGCCGTTTGCTTATCGGATGGCGCCGTTGGTGATCTGCATAGCCGAGCACAAGGCGGCATCACCGACTGAAGATCTTTTGGGGGGCATGTTGAAGGACCTGAATTTCCCGGCAGCGGGAGCGCTGTCGTTTGTCTGTGCGTCGGTTCTCCTCCTCTCGCATGCGGCCGCTGCACAGGAAGCTCCTGCGCCGGCTTCCGCTCCGGGTGCTTCAACGGAATCTCCGGCGAGCGCGACAGGACGTTCACTACCTGCCATCGTCGTCGAAACGTCGCGCCGCCGCGCCGCGGCGACGTCCCCGCAGCGCAGGCCGTCGCAAGCGTCCCGATCGACAGCCAGCCGCAGGGCTCCGAACCCGGCCAGCGTCGCAACGCAGCCCCGTCCGGTTTCGGCAGGCGCTCTGCAGGCGACTTTGCCGGCTGGCTTTCCTGGGGATCAGGTTGCGCGCGGTGCCGGCGTCGGTCTGCTCGGCAACCGCGACGTGATGTCGACGCCGTTCAGCCTGACCAGCTTCACCGAGAAGCTCATCCGGGATCAGCAGTCGCGAACGCTGCTCGATGTGCTCGGCAACGATCCCTCCGTGCGCTCCAACGTGCCGGCCTATAGCGGCATCCAGGGCTTCTTCATTCGCGGCTTCCCGGTGTTCGCCCAGGACATCGCCTTCAACGGCCTGTATGGCGTCGCCGACTCCTTCAATCCGGCGCTCGAGCCGATCGAACGCGTCGAAGTGCAGCACGGCCCCAGCACGATGCTGAGCGGCATGCCGCCGTTCGGCACGATCGGCGGGACGATCAACCTGATTCCGAAACGCGCCGGTGACGTGCCACTGACGCGGTTCACGACCGGATTCATCTCGAACGCCCAGAGCTACAACGCAATCGATGTCGGTCGACGTTACGGGACCAATGGCGAGTGGGGAATCCGCTTCAACGGCGCGTATCAGTCCGGCAGCACGCCAATCGATAACCAGAAACAGGAATACGGCGTCACGTCGCTCGCCCTCGATTATCGCGGCGAACGCCTGCGGGTCGGCCTCGACCTTGGCTATCAGAAGGTCGACTTCAATTCGCCGCTGCGCAATCGCTCGGTGCTGCCGGGCTTTCCGATCCCGCAAGCGCCGGATCTGCGGATCAATCAGCAGCAGCCGTGGGAATATCGCGACAGCAACAACAAATCGGCCGCGATCCGAGCCGAGTATGATCTGACCGATCAACTCACCGTCTATGCCGCTTACGGCCACAGCGAATTCCATCAGGTCTATTTCGGCGGTCTGCCGTCGATCATCAACGCGCGTGGCGACTACCGCGATACGATCCAACTGACCCCGTTCCAGACCAACAGCAACACCGGCGAGGTCGGCGTGCGCGGTCAGTTCGACACCGGACCGGTGAAGCACCGGGTCGGCGTCGCGGCATCCGGCCTCTGGCAGGACACCGGTCTGACCAACATTCCGGTTGGTGCGACCATTACCTCGAACATCTACAACCCGGTGTACGCGCCGCCGCGCAGCGATGCCGGACTGCCGCGGACCTCGCCCACGACCGCGGAGCGCTTCAACCGCAGCATTGCGATTGCCGACACGATGTCGGTGCTGGACGATCGCGTCGAGCTGACGATCGGTGGCCGCTGGCAGGGGATCGACGCCAAGACGCTGAGCCCGGTGACCGGCCTGGTGACGTCCGACGCGCGCAACGATGCGTTTTCTCCGGGCGCAGGCCTGGTCATCAAGCCGATCGAGCGACTGTCGCTGTATGCCAACTACATCGAAGGCCTGACTTCGACGGCGCCGCCGACCAATGCGGTGAACCTCAACCAGAGCTTCCCCGCGACAGTGTCGAAGCAGGTCGAGGCCGGCGCGAAGTATGACTTCGGCCCAGTCGGCGTCTCAGTCGCCGGCTTCGAGATCAAGCAGCCGAGCGGCTTCCTCGATCCGACCACCGGGGTGTTTGCGCTCAATGGCGAGCAACGCAATCGCGGCGTCGAACTTAATGTGTTTGGGCAACCGGTCGAGGGATTGCGCGTCGTCGGCGGCGTAAGCTGGATCGAAGGCGTGCTGACGAAAGCAGCGAACCCCGCGTTCAACGGCAATACGGCCGTTGGCGTCCCGACGATGCAGCTCAATCTGTATGGCGAATACGATCTGCCGGGGCCTGCCCGGGGTGTGACGATGACCGGCCGGGTGATCCACACCGCGTCGCAGTTCTACGATCAGGCCAACACCCAGAGCATTCCAGCCTGGACCACGCTCGATCTCGGCGTTCGCTACGCCACCAAGATCAATCGAGTTCCTGTGACCCTGCGGGCCAATGTCCAGAACGTCACCGGCGAGAACTACTGGGCCACGACCGGCCGCGGCATCCTCAGCCCCGGCGCGCCGCGGACCTACCTGGTCTCGGCGAGCTTCGACTTCTGAGGCCTCAGCGCAGCGGCTTCTTCAGCAGCGAGAAGCGATCCGGATCGAGCCCCAGCGAGGGCTGCAGCATCGGAGCATCCATCGTCCGTGCGAGCGGGCGCTCGGTGATGCCCGGATCGTTCGGCACGTCGCGATGCGAGGTCGCGCCGCGCCAGCGCTCCAGCACCGCGCTGACGAAATGCATGTCGTTGCCGGCGGCCGCCGACGGCACGGTCGAGATCGCAGCCTCGCTGCGCGGCAGTTGATGCGCCGGCACTTCCTTGAAGCGCAGGCGGGTCGGCAGCGCCACGCCTTCGCCGAACGCCAGCACTTCGCGGGTGCCGAGCGAGGGCACGAAGGAGAGTAGGTTGGCGGCGGCGTCGGACACCGCAGACCGCAGCAGCGACTGGTCGCGGTCGTTGGCCAGCCGCATCGCGAACAGCGTGTTGCACTGGGACAGGATCGTCGCGTCGAGCTCGGCCGGGCGCTGGGTGACGAGGCCGAGATAGACGCCGTATTTGCGACCTTCCTTGGCGATGCGCGACACCGCCTTGCGGGTCGGGCCGAAGCCGATGGCGCGGTCGGCCGCAGCGTATCGGTGGGCTTCTTCGCAGACGAACAGCAGCGGCGACACGCCGTCGCTCCACAGGCCGAAGTCGAATGCCATCCGGCACAGCACCGACACCACCGAGTCGACCACCTCGGCCGGGAAGCCGGCGAGCTGCATGATCGTCATCGGCTTGCCGTTGGCGGGCAGGCGGAACAGATGGCTGATCACTTCCGCCATGGTGTCGCCGCCGACATTGGCGTTGTCGAACATGAAGGCGTAGCGCGGGTCGTTGCGCACCGTCTCGATGCGCGAGATCAGCTTGTGATAGATGATGCGCGAGGAACGGTTTTCCAGCTTGCCCATGCGCTCGTCGATCAGCGAGATCAGGTCGACGAGGCGATACGGCACCGGCGTATCGGCGGTGTAGCCGATCGACTTCGGATCAACCCGCTTGAGGCCGAGCCGGTCGGTGCTGGTGTATTGCACGTAAAGGCCTTTGGCGACGGGGATCACCTCGGCCAGGATGTCGAGTTCTTCGGGCACGCCGGGGCGGCCGGCGAACAGCACGTCGACGATTTCCTCGAAGTTGAACAGCCAGAACGGTAGCTTCAGGTTGCGCGGATTGAGCACCAGCGCCTTGTCGCCGAAGCTGCGGCCGTATTCGTTGTGGACGTCGAGCAGGAAGATGCGCAGCGCCGGGCGCGACTTCAGGATTTCGTTGAGCAGCAGCGACCCCCCCGTGGATTTGCCGCCGCCGGACGGGCCGACCAGCGCGGTCGTCTGGCCGGGCTCGGCGACGAAGCTCATATGATTGAGCACCGGCTCGTCGGGCCGATAGGCGAATGAGACGTGGTCGAACTCGACCCGCGCCTTGGTGAGTTGCAGGGCCGGCTTGTGACTATCGTCCGGCCC
>NZ_QTKI01000003.1:0-46457 GCF_010820945.1 Rhodopseudomonas sp. BR0C11 | reverse complement strand
GCAAGCTGGCGCGAACTTTCAGGGAAGCCGGACGGAGGCTCTTGGGGGCGGGGGGCCGTCGGCGGTCTCCCAGGGGGCGACCTATTCGGCGCTCGCCGAGCAGGTGCGGCGCCTCGATGAGATCGAGCAGGCACGGGCGGAGCACAACGCCCAGCAGTTCCAGGCGAATATCAATCTCGCGGCGGGGATCGGCGCGACGGCGAAGTCTGCTCAGGCTTCCGCTGCAGTGTTCATGGAAGCCGCTCAAGCCGAGGAAGCTGCCGCCAAGAAGGCTGCGGACTTGCGCGCGCAGATCAATCCGCTCGAGGCGGAGATGACCCGCCTCGGCAAGCAGATGGCCGAGTACAAGCAGCTGCTCAACGCCGGCGTCATTTCGTCTGGTGAATACGAGCAGGCACAGGCGTTCGCAGCGAAGCGGTTGTCTGACTTCGACATGAACATGCGCCGTGCCGCGATCGGTGGGCGCGTTCTGTCGGGCGAACTCGCCAACCTCGGTTACCAGGTCAACGACGTCATCACCGGCCTGATGCTCGGACAGCCGGTATTCATGATCGCCGCCCAGCAAGGTGGCCAGATCTACCAGATCTTCAGCCGATCCCGCGCGAGCGCCGGCGAGATGGCGGCGGCGTTCATCTCGTCAACTGCTGCAATGGTGACACCGGCTCGTGTTGCCTACACCGCAATCGGCGGCAGCATTGCCTTCGCGACGGCGGCGCTGATCTCGTTCGAAGAGAAGCAAACCGAGGTCCAGCGGAAGCTTTCTGGTATGGGGCGGGCGTCCGGCGCGTCGGTCAACCAGATCGACGCGATCGCGGCCAATGACAACAGCGGGTTTTCGACCAACGAAGCCCGCAACCTCGCCGCGGAGCTGGCATCGACCGGAAAGGTGGGTGTCGCGGCGATCGCGCCAATCGTTGCGCTGGGCCATGACTTCGCGAAGACCTTCGGCGTCGATGCGGCTGAAGCGACCAAGATGCTTGCCGATGCGTTCTCCGACCCGGTTCGCGGCGCGGACGAGCTCAACAAGCGGCTCGGGTTCCTCGACGCCAACACCAAGTTGCTGATCGACTCGCTCGTCACCCAGGGCAACCGGCAAGAAGCGGTGAGGGTGCTGACCGATCGGCTGCGCGAAAGCGTGGCGAAATCGGCGGATGTGACCGGCTTCTGGTCGCGTGCATGGGAGTCGGTCACTCACACGGTAAGCGATTTCTTCGATCAGGTTGGCCGCGGCGCCGACCGAGTGTTCGCCGGCGGCGCCGACATCAACGAGAAGATCGAAGGCCTCACGTTGAGGCTGCTGGAACTGCAGAAGGCGAAACTGACCGGAGGTCTGTTCGACGCAATCCTGAACAACGTCTGGCCCTCTCAACTTGACGAGGAGATCGCGAAGGTCACTCAGCAGCTGGAGGAGCTGCGCAAGAAGCGCTTGGCCATCGATACAGCGGCGACACCGGAGACCGCGAACAAGCAACGTGGGCTGGAGATTGATGCGGTCGCACGGGCAATGCTGCCGGCGATCGAGCAGACCAGGAAGCTCGAGGATCAGACCAAGGCCCTCAATCAGGCGTTCTCCGATCCCGCGATCGGAAGGTGGGTCAGCGTCGCCGGCACCGACCTCGTGACGGCTCTTGAGCGGTCGCGCGCCGCCGCCGAGGCGATGCGTGGCGCCGATCCGGTCCGCAACCAGATCGCCGACGCCGAGGCGCAGATCAGAGCTCTCGACGCCCGCGCGCCGGCCGAACGGGCGCGGCAAGCCCGTGAGGCGGAGGCGCGGCGGCAGCAGCTCGACCCGAACGCCGGCACGGCCGCCGAGCGCCTTCTGAAGCAGGACCAGGCGGCTCGTCTCGCCGCCGGCGGGCAGACTGCGCTCGACAACGTCGAGCGGCAACGGATCTCGACCCTCGGCGGCATGGCCTCGGTCCAGGACGTCGTCCGCAGCAAAATGCTCGAGCTCGACAATGCCGCGCGTGACGGTGTCAGCATCACGCGCGAGCAGCGCGCCGCCATTCTCGACCTGACGCGCGAGCAGGCGCTCGGCATCACGGCCATGAAGCAGCAGGCCGACGCGACGCGCATCCAGGCCGAGACGCTGGGCATGTCAGCTGGAAAGGCGGCGGAGTACAGCGCCATCCAGACCCGGTTGGCAGAGGCGATGCGCAATCGCCAGGTGCTGACCGAGCAGGACATCGAGCAGATTAAGCGACAGGCGGCCGCGCTCGGCGAGGTCGTGCAAGCCGCGGAGCGGGCGCGGATCCTGCAGGACATTCGGTTCGGCGCGCAGACAGCGCTGCTATCGCCAGAAGATGTCCAGATCGCCCAGCAGTTGAAGGGGTTGTATCCGGATGTCGCGACGGCTCTCAGCAGCGTCGAGGCATCTGCGCTGCGCACCAACAATGCCTTCAGCAGCGTCTCCTCGACGATGTCCAGCGGCCTGACCACGGGCCTCGTCGACATTGTTGACGGCACCAAGTCGATCGCGCAGGGCGCCGGCGACATGAGCAAGATGTTCATCCGCGCGATCGATGAGATGATCGTCAAGATCATGATCGTCGCTCCGTTGATGAAGGGCTTGCAGGCCGGCTTCAGCATGCTCGGTATCGGCGGCACCGGGTCGATGAACGTCCTGCCGAGCGCGACCGGCAACGTCTTCGGCGACAACGTGATCCCGTTCCGGAATGGCGGCGCTTTCACGAACTCGGTTGTGAGCGCTCCAACGTTGTTCAAATTCGCGAACGGCGGAGCGATGTCGCTCGGCCTCATGGGTGAGGCCGGGCCCGAGGCGGTGATGCCGCTTCGGCGCGGCTCTGACGGGAGGCTCGGCGTCGAGATGGCAGGGGCGCCCCGCGCCGCGAACAACAACTTCAGCGCGGCCCCCCGCGTCACCGTGATCAACAATCTCGGGGTCCAAAGCGAAACGAAGACCGCCGTCGGCGCAAACGGCGACATGACCGTGACGCTGAACAAGATGATGGACAATGCGGTGGCGAGCTCGATGGCGAACGGCAGTGGTCAGCGCGTGCTGAGCAGCCAGTACGGCGTGAAGCCGTTCATGGGATCGTAAACGATGGCAATCCCGGATTGGCCGGCGGTCAATTATCGGCCCGAGCGCCCGTCGTTCCAGCCGATCAAGATGGCGCTGCCTCCTCTAACTACTGAGTTCGAGCAAGGGAACGAGCGGCAGCGGCCGCGGCCGGGCGATAACGTCGGGACCGTTGGACAGACGATCTGGATGACCTTGGCGGAAGCTGAAGTGTTCAAGTCGTGGGTGAAGAACACGCTCAATCTCGGGACCGGGCGATTTCGAGCGAAGGTGTGGTTGGGCACCTCCTACGAGGAGAAGGTCTGCCAATTCACGCGTGACGGAAAGCCGGCATACGCACCGGTGTCGCGATCGCGAGTAGCTGTTTCCATGACACTACGTGTGTACGGGGTCTAATGCCGAGCTATAGCGAAGCTTGGTTGGAGGCCGTGGCATCATGTCCGCCGTCTGAGCGGACATACGACACGGTCCAGCTCGACCATCCATCATTCGGCGAGCCAGCATACATCGTGGCGAATGTCGCCGACGATATGCAGTTCGGTATCGAGCCAGGCGCGGCAATCAATGCCGGCCAAATGGTGACTTTCATCGCGTGCCCGTTCAAGGCGCCTTGGCCTGAACAGCGCGAGGGGCAGCCGCCTGTCGCAAAGGTCGAAATCGATAACGTTGCGCGTGAACTGGTTCCGAAGGTGCGGGCTGCGCTCGGGTATCGTTCGTACATCACCGTGACCCATCGACAGTATCTCGAGTCGGATCGAGGCGAGCCGGCCTACGGGCCGATTTCGTTCATCCTGTCCAATGTGACGCTGATCGGGACGAAGCTGTCTGGCGAGGTTCGGGTCAAGAATCTGCAGAACAAGCGGTTTCCGAAGCTCGACAAGAACTATAGCTACACCGACTTCCCGAGCCTTCTGCCATGAAGCGACGCGCGGAGTTTCTCAATCGAGTGATCGGCGAGGCCTGGGACTGGCGGTCTCACAACTGCTGGACGTTCACGCGGCTGGTGCAGCACGAGCTGTTCGGCCGCGAGCTTCCCGATGTCGTCGTCCCGACGGACTATCAAGATCTCTGGGTGCGCAGGGAATTCGCACGGCATCCTGAACGAGCGTACTGGTCGGAGATTAAGGCGCCGAACGGAATCGTAACCGCCGGTGACGGCGCGCTGGTGTTGATGGCCAAGCAGCGTTTCCCAGGTCACATCGGCACGTGGCTGAAGCCTGAGCAACGCGTCATCCATTGCGGAAAATTTGGCGTCGTATGCGAGCCGGTGCTGGCGCTCCGACAAAGCGGCTACTTCAACCTGTCGTTCTTCGAGCACGTAGGAGAATTCACCAATGGCTGAAGCCGCGTTCGCACCGGCCTGCTTCATCGCCAACACATCCCTGACCGTCGTAGGTTTGGTACCGAGTGTCTATGGACCGTTCGCGTCGCTCGAACTCGCGATCGCAGCTGCGGAGAAGATCGTTATCCCTGGCACCTATGTGATCTATGGCGGTGCCGCTGCTGCGCACCAGGTAGTCATCACCGCGCCGACTGTCACGTCCAAGGCGCTGTAAGGCCCTTCATTCGTCATGTCGCACTCTCTCCCGCAACTGCCTCCGGCGCTGCCGGCGGCCGAGCGCAGCCGCGCGCGTCGCAACCGGGCCTCCGGTGCACGCCGGCCGGTTCTGCATGTTGTGATGCCAGGCGTCGAGGTGGCGCGGGCGGTTCCGCGGCCGCGCGAGAGCATCTCAGCGTTCCTGCGCCGGACCGGCTGGGCCGCTCACGATCGCACTCATGGCTGGCGCTTTCGGAAGGGGCTTCCGACAATTTGCGAGGTCAACGGCGCGCCGCTGCTGCGCCGCCACTGGCGGCGTCACCGGATCGCCGCGCGCGATCAGGTGCGGTTTGTGTCCGCGCCGCTGCAGGGTGGACAGGGTCAAGGCGGAAGCACCGTCAAACAGGTGATCGGTCTGGTCGCGCTGGTGGCAGTCGCCGCCTTCGCTGCATGGGCGGGACCGGCGCTCGCGGCCGGGTTCGGGCTGACGGGCACTGCTGCAACATTGGTCGGAGGTCTTGCCACCGGTGTGATCGGCATCGGCGGCGCGCTGCTCGTGAATTCGTTGGTCGCACCGAAGGCAGGCGCCACCAACTCGCCGAGCGCGACACAGGATCAGATCTATTCGGTACTCGCTCAGGGGAATGCGGCGCGGCTGGGACAGCCGTTGCCGGTCTGGTACGGCCGGTTGAAGGCGTTCCCCGACTTTGCCGCGACACCGTGGGGTGAGTTCGTCGGCAATGATCAGTACCTGAACGTGCTGCTGTCGGTCTCGATGGGATCGATGTCGTATGAGGCGCTTTACGTCGACGACACCCTGCTGTGGACCGCGGCCAATGGCCTCGTATCGTCCTTCGCCGGCACCGAGATCGCGTTCTATGAGCCGGGCCAGAGAATCTCTCTCTTCGCGGCGAACGTGCACTCCTCGAGCGAGGTGAGCGGGCAGCAGCTCCCTGACGGAAGCGGGACCAAGGGCGGACAGTACATCTCTGCGAACTCGCCGACGTCAGGTGAGTGGGTCGGCGGCTACGTCGCAAACCCGTCGGGAACCAAGGCGCAGGCCATTGCGGTCGACTGGGTCCTTCCGGGAGGTTGTTACACCGTCAACGCCGAGGACGGCGGTATCGGAAATGCAATCGTCTCGCTGTCGATCGAATACGCGCCTTGCAATGATGCTGGCGCGCAGATCGGGGCCTTCACCCCGCTTGCGTTTGTCGAGAAGGTCTACGCCTCTCAGAGCCCGATCCGTGACAGCGTCAAGGTCGACGTCGGGCAGGGGCGCTACTTGGTACGGGTGCGCCGGAATGACGCCGCACTGAGCGGCAAGGACGGCTCCAATTCCGTGATGTGGGCAGGTCTGCGCGCGTTCCTGGTCGGGGATAGCTCTTTCCCGGATGTCTCCACGGTGGCGATCAGAATCCCGGCGAACAAGACCACGCAGGGCTCATACCGGTTTGGAGTGCTCGCGACACGAAGGCTCCCCGTCTGGAATGGAGCCACGTTTGTCACTCAGCCGACGCGAAATCCGGCTTGGGCAACGCTGGATATGGCGGTCAACAGTGTCTATGGCGCCGAGCTCGCCGACTCGAAGATCGACTACAACGCGATCATCGCTCACGCAGCAGGATGTGACGCAAGAGGCGACACCTTCGACTATCGGTTCACGACTGCCGTGCCGGTGCCGGAGGCCTTCGACAAGGCCCTGACGCCGTCGCGCGCTCGACATTTCTGGCTGGGCGACACGGTCAGCGTCGTCAGAGACGAGTGGCGGGATGTACCCACGATGCTCCTAACGGATCGCGAAATCGTCCGCGATTCGATGCAGGTGTCGTTCCAGATGCTCGGCGACGAGGACCCGGACGCCGTAATCATCGAGTATATCGACGAGGGCACCTGGCTTCCCGCTCAGGTGCAGTACCCGCCGAACAGTGAATTGTTCATCGCTACTCGTGCCGAGACGCGCCGAATTGACGGCGTCGTCAATCGCGCCCAGGCCTATCGCGAGTGCGCTTTCTACTATCGGCAGTCGATCTATCGACGCGAGAATCTTCAGATCGGTACCGAGTATGAGGGCCGAGCCATCACGTTCGGCTCGGTCGTGCGCGTGCAGTCGGACCTTCCTCTTGGGTACGGCTACAGCGGTGCCGTCGTGGAGCGAAGCGGAAATATCCTAACTCTTGAGCCCGCGCCGTCGTGGTCGGACACTGGAAATCACTACATCAGACTTCGTCGCCCGAACGGAAAGCTCTTCGGCCCAATTCGCGTGGTGCAATCCGCCAGCGCTGCCGAGGTGGTTCTTGATAGCGCTGGTCTTGCATCTGCAGAGGCGGCGCAGTCAACCACCCTTGCCGAGGTCCTGCTGCGAGAGGATGGCGGTGAATGGCCCACCTTCGAATTTGGGACCGCCGACGATCAATCCCGTCTTTGCGTGGTTCTCGGTGGCGTTCCTGATGGAGACCACTGCACGCTGAGCCTCGTCGTTGATGATGAGCGCGTGCATGCATCCGAGGATGTGGGGATTCCACCAGTCCTGCCGGTTGGCCAATTCCCAAGCAACCCGACGCTTCCACTTATCGTTGGCCTCAATGCGAGATTCACTCAAGGTGTTGCCGAGCCAAAGCTGACCGCAAGTTGGTTCCCTACCGCCGGCGCGCTCTATTACATCGCGGACGTCAGCTACGATGGAGGCAGCCACTGGCAGCAGGTGTACGAGGGGCAGGACAATCAGTTTGAATCGGTCGTAACGCTCGCCGCGCTCAGGCTTCGCGTTCAAGCTGTCAGTGCCGGCGCGCGAGGGCCGTATTCTATCGTCGAGCTCCAGGCGCCTACGATCAAGATCGCCAACAATGCGGTAGCGCTCGACTCCCTGATTGCTGGACTCCGAGATCTAGTCACCAGCGGACTAGACGAAATTAAATCCACAAAGGATGAGATTGATCAGCTCGTTGCGTCTCTCGTATCGAACGACATGGCGCGCAATTGGCTGGATAAAAAGCAGACGCGAGCCGAGCTGTCAGCGCAAGCTGGGGGCACGAAAGCAGCCATCGCTGAGGTGAGGGCTGTCGCCGTTGATACACAGGAAGCTCTGGCTGCATACAAGGTAACGGTGACGACGACTTTCAACAACGTGTCGTCGACAATCGAACAAGAATCCCTTGCGCGTTCGCAGGCAGACCAGGCTCTTGCCGGGCAGATCACCACGGTCTCGACTCAGGTAGGCGCCAACAGCGCGTCGATATCTACCGTCCAATCCAGCGTCGACGGCATCAAGGTGCAGTATGGCGTGATCGGAACCATCAACGGATCCACCGGCGGGTTCACGCTGGAGGGGATTGGTAAGCTCGACGGAACGGCCTCGTGGACGATCAATATCAGGGGCGACGTCATCGCCGACGGGTCGATCACTGCGCCGAAGATGTCGGTCGGAGCATTGTCCGCGATTACGGTGAACGCTGGCGACATTACGGCTGGAACGCTACGGTCGACTAATAACAAGATGAGAATCTTACTTGATCAAACTCGCATTGAGTTCTGGCGATGAGCGAGCGCAGCGCAGTCATCAGTCTGTTCCCGGACGGCAGCATGCGGCTACGGGTGTCGCTGCCGGGATTCGACGCCTACACTGGACCCGATAACGGGATGTCGTTCGACTCGGCTTGGGCAGACATCCTGAAGGTGCACCAGATCGGCCCGGCGACGATCGCAACATTCCCGTCGACCCTCTACACAACGGTGCCATTTCCGGAGCTTGGCTACACGCCGTTTATCGAGATCCGCCGCCGCGTCGGCAACATCATCTACGACGATTACGTCACCGACAATCGCTACGGCTTCGGCGCCGCGATGTATAGCAATCGCTTTACGGTCCAGGGCGAAGCCTCCGAGATGGACATCCTCTACGTCGTCTACAAGATCCCGGTGCCGTCGCCATGACCGAGCGCGGGATTGTCATGGGGTTTCGCGGTTCCGGCGATTGCGGGTTGTTCGTCGCGCCGTTGGGGGTCGACGCCTACGTCGCAAGCGACGATCAACTCACGCTCAACGTGTCGAGCAAGGTGTCGCAACTGATCCTCTCGGGATGGGTGTACGAGCCGTCGATCGTGGCGATGGGGCTAACACGCTCACCTTATGTCTTCATCACCAGCCGAGAAACTGTGTCGGATATTGTCGGACTCAGCGGATGGAACGGCGTGATCCGCCCATCACCGTCGGGGCTTAAGACGGGCACCGAGCAGGGCGGAGGCATCACGTTCATCACCTATCCACCTTCCTACGCGGCCATCAACGGAAACGGAGCAACGATGACGATCCAGACCACGCGAGCCACCTTCTATTCGGTCTACAACAAGCCGTTCACATGACGCTCGGAGTAGTATTTCAGGGCGGCGGAACGCCGTTGCGTATCGCGGCCGCAGGCCAAAATGCGGACGGCGCCGACGTGTTCGATCTGTTGTTTAACGGCGACAAGGAGCCGCTACGGTTTGCTGGGGCCGGGTATGTCGAGGTTCCGTCGCTGACCAACTACAACTGGTCGCCGGCCTGGGCTGAAAAATCGACGGCATCGATCGCTGTGCCGGCCGGCACCTATCCGATCTTTATGGTAGCCGGCAAGGAATCGGTCCCGAGCGGCTCATCTCGCCTTTTGCGGACACCGTATCATAACTCCAACGGCTATGGATTCGGGGCGATCATCACCAGCGCTTACGAGCTTTGGGGTCTGAATTTCGTCCACGACGCTGGTGCAGCGCGCTATCTCAATGCAGTTATCAACTACGCGATCCTGAAGAACTACGGGTGACCTAATGCTGTACGTGGTCCACAACGAGCAAGGCCGCATCACTCAGGCCAACAAGATCTTCGCTCCGGCTCCGGGCTACGAGGGGCAGCTCCGCGATCTCGGCTACTCGTTCGTGCAGGACGAGAAACGCATGATCGTGCCGGGCGAAGAGTTCTGGGTGCACAAGGACAAGCTCCGTAAGCGCCCGGATCTGTCGGTGCTGGCGCCGCGGCGCCGGATCAAGGCCGGCGGCGCCGAACGCGCGGTTCTGCACGGCGTCCCGAAGGCCGCCTTGGTAACGCTGACGATGGATGGTGTGCAACTCTATCAGGGGACACCCGGCGAAACCTTGTGCGAGTTCGCCCTCCCGGTCCCGGGGCTCTATCGCTTCGCGGTCGATCTGTGGCCGGCACGGTTGTTCGTCGTCGAAATCGAGGCGGTGGCGTGATGGCGTTCGTTCTCGACATCGACCCGATGCCGGCGCTGCGCGAGGACGCCAAGGCCAAGGTGACGCGGTTCTTCAACCGGGAGGCCGCGGCGATGACACATCAGGATGCTGCTTACGCGGCAAAGCGAGCCGCCGCAGCGCGCATGCAGGTAGGCGAGGCATCTGAACAGCTCGTCGCGGAGGCGGCGCTGCGCGGCATCTCCGCCGAGGATCTCGCGCGCGAGATTCTATCCAAGCCAGACACCGTGGCGGAGCGCGAGCATCGCCGCCAGACCGTCCTGGCCGCGATCCGATCGGCGGCGACCCCGCAGCAGCTCAAGCAAGTGATGGCGATCTATGGCTGAATTCCCGAGCTATTCGACGGGGACCGTCTCCGTCGTGTCTGGCAGCACGTCCGTAGTCGGAAGCGGCACGATCTGGTCGGGAGTGAACGCGCGAGCAGGTGACTTGTTCGTAGCAGACAAGTTTGCGGCGCTGGTGACAGATGTCGTCGACGCCGAACACCTGAAGATCACGTCGTGGGGTGGTCAGGATCTGACCGGGAGCTCATACGCGATCTACAAATGGTCACCGTTGCGGTTCGCCGGTGGACAGGCCATGGCCGATGTCTCTAGGCTTCTTGCGCTGCTGAACGAGGCCGGTCCGTACTACATCATTGGTGACGATGTGACGGAACCAGATCCGTCGATCGGCGAGGATGGCCAGTTAGCAAGACAGCCAAGCACCGGCAAAGAGTGGTTGAAGAGGGACGGCGCCTGGGAGTTTCAAGGTATTTACGGGAACATCTCGTGGGAAGAGGTGTGGTCCGCTTCCAAGGAATACGGAATCCGGACCGTCATCCCGCACAACGGCAAGCTCTGGATTTCGAAACGAGCAAACAAGAATGTCGAGCCTGGCACTAGTTCTGAAGACTGGGGCGTCTTCTACCCGTTTCCTACCGAATCGAGCTTGACGATAACGTTCGACAGCGATGGGCGAGAAATCGCCGCAGGGTCGACTTTTGATTTGCCAGTTGGCGTGACGAGCGTGATTCGAAGGCTGCGTCTGCGCGCCGACGGTGTCGGTTCGGCAACAATCGACATTCGCCGAAGAGCATTCGCTGATGGCGTGCCGACAGTTGACGATAGCATCTGCGGATCAGCGAAGCCGCACCTCACTGCTGCCAGGGACTATGAGGACGCCACGCTGGCGGGATGGTCTCCGACCATCGGCGACGATGATGCACTGAGGTTCGTCGTGGAGTCCTGCTCGGGTATCACCCGCCTTACACTCACCCTCTACACCGACAGAGTATTTAGCTAAGAAAGGACCACGTCCGTGGCAGTCGAGTTCGACCACTTCTTCAAAGCAATCGGGCATCAGGGCGCCGGCCGGATCAATCTGGAGACGGACACCTTCAAGGCTGTTCTGACCAACTCGGCGCCGAATCTCGCGACGAACGAGTTTTTGGCCGACATCGCGCAGATTGCGAACGGTAACGGTTACACAACGGGAGGCGTGACGCTCACCTCGATCGTCTGGTCTGATCCATCAGGGGACGGAAAGTGGCGGTTCACTTCGGCGCAGTTCAAGTGGACGGCGTCCGGCGGACCGATCGGCCCATTCCGCTATATCGTGGTCTACTCGGACACCTCTGCAAATGACAAGGTTGTCGGCAGGTTCGACTTCGGGTCCGCGATTATCATCCCCGATAGTTCGGAGTTCGGCATCACGCCAGGCACCGACGGAATCTTCCGCACCGGAAAGGGGACATTGGCATGACCACGTTCGCTGAGGTGTTGGAGCAGATCGAAGGCTTGCCACCCAAAGGTGCAGCGCAACTCGTTCGCTCTGCTCGTGAAAGGTTCAATAAGCGGCGCCTCGATCTCATCGCGAAGGCTGAGGAGCTGACCCGGCAGCTCGCCGAGGTGGAGGGCGGCGAAGAGCCGAACGATCAGGTGGCAGCAAAAATCCGCGAGTTGCGCGAGGAGGTGCACAACGAGCGACAGGTGGTCCACGACGCAGCGTGTGAGCTCAATACGCTCTTGCTGCAGATCGAGGGACAGCCGCAGCCTGCGCCGTCCGTTAAGCCGGAATGGTCGATCCAGGTGGTGAAGTAATATGGCGGTCGGTCGCGTCCCTTGCGGGCGCGGCGCCTGCGGTCGATCGGCGGTCGCCCAGGAGCCGCTGTTCATTATCCCGCAAGCTGGCTCGCTCGCGGTCTCATCAGGATCGGGTCTACGGCCAGCGGTTGACGTCGTCCCGGGTGAAACGAGCGTTGCCCTTGTCGGCGCTGCCCCAGACTCGCTGCTTTCGTCGGCGGCAAGCGGAAGTGTTGCCTTCCAGGGCGGGACCGTGTTGGTCGAGGTATCGCTTTCGCCTGCGGCCGCCTCTGTCGCCACAGCTGGCGGCATGCCGCGGTCGCTTCTGTCCTCGAGCGCTGCCGGCCATCTCTCCATTCAGCCGGGCCAAGTTGCCGGAAAGGTCGCGGTCTCGGCGATCAGCGAAACGATTTCCGTACAGCGCGGAAGGCCGCAGACGACCGTCACTGCGCTTATTGCGTCGGGCGGGCTGCCCATAAAGCCAGGTGACGGTGTCAGCGCTGGAATCCCCGGAAACTTCGTAGCGGCGCGTCTCGCGGTTCGGGGCGGCACGTTGAATGCGACCATCACCGCAGTTCCTGGGGAGCGGTACCGGTTACTATCGGACCACGCTTGTGGACGCGGCGCGTGTGGTAGATCTCCTGTCTCATCGCTGACATTTCAACCGTCACGCTCTGTTGCCATTGACGATGGATCGGCGACCGCGGCCATCACCGTTCACCCCGAAGCGGGTGCGCTTGCGCAAGTAAGCAAAGTCCGAGCCGTCGTTAGTGGTCTGCCACCCCCTGAGATGATCGCAATCGTTTCCGGCAGGATCCCATCGCGTCCACGCATCTCTGTATCTCTGTTCGACTAGGTGAGTTCTCAATGGGCAAGAAGCTGTTCAACAACGTTCGGCATATCGTCGTGACGCCTGGCTCTGGCGCGATCGCGCTCGGCACGGTGCCAGCAACTTGGCAGAGCTTTGCTGCGGCCGGTGCGGTCGACGGAGACCAGCCGCCTTACGAACTCGTCGATGGAGACAACCGCGAGAATGGCTACCTGACGCTGCAAGACGGCGTGACCACTGCGACACGTACGGTGGTCACATCGACAAACGGCAACTCGCCGATCGACCTCAGCGGAAGCGCCGTTCTGACCTGCACGCCGATTGCAGAGACGTTCAACAACGACGTGTTGTCGGTGTCTCGTGATCAGGGATTGTCGACTGGTGCGAAGAACCAGGGTCTTTCCAATCTGGGGGTGACGGACCTAGGCAAGCAGATCGCGACTGCTGCTGATGCTGAGCATGCCAGGAGTGCCGCTGGAATCTCGGGCCGGAATCTCATCACCAACGCAGATTTTAGGATCAACCAGCGAGGATATGTGTCGGGCGCGGCGCTTGCCGCCGGTGCCTACGGACATGATCGCTGGAAGGCCGGCACCGGCGGCGGTGCCTATACGTTCTCGCAGCTGGTGACGTCGACCCAGATCAGCATTGCAGCAAGCAAGTCGATCCGACAGACCGTTGAGCCCGCAAATGTGCGCGGCGGAACATACGTTCTCAGCTGGGAGGGGACAGCAACCGGTCGCGTCGGAGTTGGCGGCGCACCGACCGGGAATTTCGTCGTTAGTCCGATCACGGTTACTGGAGTCAGCGCTGGGCTGTCTCTCGACGTCGAGTTCACAGGTGCGAACGCCGCTGGCGGGAGCTCGATCGCATCGAACGCGGGGACGCTGGGGAAGGTGCAACTCGAACAGGGGGCGGTCCCGACGCCGTTCGAGTTCCGGTCGATCGCGTCCGAGCTGGATGAATGCATGCGGTTCTATCAATTTGTCAGAGCAGGCAGCCAGGACAACGGTGCCGCCGTAGCGACGAAGGGATACTTGATGTCTGTCAACTTCCCGCGACGGATGCGGATCGCACCACAAGTCCTAGATTACACGGTTCTTGCTGCGCAAAATGTAAGTGGATCGAGCCGCTCGGTCACCGATGTCTCAGAATATGGTCTGACCTATTTGGTGGCTGCATCTGGCGGCCCGACGATGATCGACCGCGTGACGATCACGCTGTCCGCTGACCTGTAACGGTGCGGGCTGTATTCCCGAGCGAAAGCGAGTTTGCGGACGAGAACGAGCGTCGCAGCAATTTGGCCCGGTACACGATGTCATCGAGCTTTGCGCATAGGGAATGCGCATATCGGTTGTACGGTCGCTCGACAATGAAATACGTGATGGAAGCAATCGCAAGGCACAAAGCCGGATAGAACCAAGGCTCAACATTCGCTGGTGCGATGATCGATGGGGTGTTGAGGCAATCAAGTACCTGAGCGTGCACAAGGTATAGCGAATATGAGATGCGGCCGATGTATGGAGCACCTGGGACCAATGGGATCTTGGCGCCTTGGAGGACGGCCAGCACGAGGAAGCCAGTGGCCGCCGCGGTGATGTACTCGACAAGGAAGAACAGATTGGAGTCCACGGGGCGGGCGACGTCCACGGCAAAGTAGAAACAAGTGACGATCGATATGCACGCGGCACCCACTACGGTTGGGTACTTGAGCTTGATCGAAGACACCGGTGCGCTGTGAAGCGATAGGCCGATAAACATGCACCCGAGAAGAGTGTACGGGTAACTCGTCAGCAGGAATGTTGCTGCGGTTGCGATTAGCAAGAATGCCGGCGTTGTGATGCGCTTCAAGCCGAAGACAAGAACTGATAGCGCAATAATCAGATAGAACGCGACCTCTACATAGAGGGACCACATCACCTCAAAGGAGTACCCGGGAGGAGAATAGGGTTTTCGGGTCATCGTGAGAAGTTGTGGGAGGATTTCGAGCGTCAATTGGAGGTGCGGAGCGGACCAGAGCGCCAAGGCCGCGATCGCGCTGGCAACAGCGACGTAGTACATCGGCATGATCCGAAGCGCGCGCCGGATTACGAATTTGGTGGTGAGCGCCCAGCGGCCCCCAGAGTCATTTTGCAGGCTTTGCCCGATTAGGTATCCGCTCAACACGAAGAACACGATCACGCCTAGCCCCCCGCCAGGTAGCCAGGGGGAGTAGAAGTGGTGGGTCATAACCGGGATGATGGCGAGGGCACGAAGCTGGTCGAGCGATCGGTTACGCGATTGGTTCAAAGTGTGTCTCCGGAAATGATCCAGAAATATTGCATATCACAGCGCGAAACGGAATTGGCGCGCGCGCAACGGTAGAGATATTCCCGGTTTGGGAAGAGCCTGCGGAGCCATCAGCGCGGCTGTATGCTCGCGTAATGCATTGGCTGAATTAGACAATTTTGATGCTGCCCGGTGGCGAGCGGCGTCTTTCGCCTTGGGGCATCTCCCGGCCCGAGAGTAGCCGGGCTGAAGGCCTCGATCGAAGGCCCGGCGAGGCCGGGCGACCTCACAGGAGCGGACCAGGATGATGCTGAACCTCATTTTTGGGGGCGCTTACGTGCGCGCCGGTGTGCCGCGATGACCGTGTTTGTCACCGCTGCGCAGATCCGAGCGATCGCCGGCTTTGGAGCGCGATCCGACCTTGTCGCCGCGATCGTCGATGGATGGCCGGCGGCGGTCGAGAAAGCGAAACTCACGACCAAGCTTCGAGCCTGCCACTTCCTCGCGAACGTGATGACCGAGACCGGAGGCCTCAGCGTGCTCTCCGAAAGCGGTGCCTACTCCGCCAAGGGCATCATGAAGACCTTCGGGATCGGCAAGCACAGCGCCAGAGTCTCCGAGGCGGAGGCTCGGCGGATCGCCGCTCTGCCGGTTGCGCAGCGCGGCCCGGTGCTTTTCAACCGGGTCTACGGCGTCGGCAACCCTGTCAAGATGCGGGAGTTCGACAATACGGGGCCGAACGATGGCTGGATGTACCGCGGCGGCGGTATGATGCAGTGCACCGGCAAGAGCAATTACCGCAAGATGGCGCAAAAGACCGGGCTGCCGCTTGTGGAGCATCCCGAGCTGCTTCATTCGCCGGGCTCCGCCTTCACAGCAGCCTACCTCGAGTGGGGCGGCGATCCTCGCTGCAATGCTGCGGCCGACCGCGACGACGTGAAGGGCGGCCGTCGAGCCATCAATGGTGGCGAGAATGGTCTCGATCGCTGCATCAAATTCCTGGCGACGGCCAAGAAGGTGCTGGCGAACTACGGGGGCGCTGCGCCGGTCGGCCTGCTCTCTGAGCCGGCAGCCAACAATGCGGACGATAGCGCCGACCCCGAACTGCAGGAGGTGCAGATCCGCCTGAAGGCGATGAACTACAATCCGGGGCGGACAGAAGGCGAGTGGGGCGGTCTGACGGCCGGCGCCATTTCCGGCTTCATCAACGATCGGCGCAGCGACATCCCGGCACCGACATCCGCCGTCGGATTCTTTGCGGTGAGGGAGCGCCTTGTTCTCGAGATCGAGGCCGCGGAAGCGGAAGGCTTTGCCCGGCCGGTGGCGGCGGGGCGCGCAAGCGCCGACCCGGAGGTTGTTGCCGAGGTCGCGCCGGAAGTCGTCCCGGCGAAGAGAAGCGCCCTCGCGGCCGCGTGGGGCGCTTTGGCCACGTTCTTCGCTGGTCTGTGGCAGACCGTCAGCGAGCCGGTGATGAAGGCTTGGGACTTCTTTCAGGGCCACAAGGACGACATCCCCGAAGTCGACAGCGGCACGGTTTCGGCCGTCACAGGCTTTCTCGGGTCCATCCCGCCGGCCGTCTGGATATTCGGGGCGGCGGCGCTGCTTGCCGCCATCTGGTGGCTGTCCCGGCAGAGCGCGAACGCAATCACCCAGAGCGTCAAAACAGGAGCACGGGCATGATTTCGGGGATCTTCGTGGCCTTCAACATGCTCAGCGCGGGCACCCGGTTTGCGATCATCGGTGGCGTGCTGGTGTCGCTCGTCGTCGGCTACGGAGCATGGCGGCACAGCATCTACCGAGAGGGATACACCGCGGGCTATCAGCGGGCGATCTCAGACGTCGGGCGCAACAACCAGCAGGCTGTCGGCAACGCCAAGCGGATCCGCGAGCAGGTAACTCGGTGCGAGTCTCAAGGCTTGGCCTGGGATCAAACGACAGGGGGGTGCCGATGATCAGGAGCGTCTTGGCTATCTGCGCAGGCCTGGCGCTAGCCGGCTGCGCGACCGTTCCCGGCGGGCCGACCTCGGTCGCCGGCTCGGAATGCAAGATCCTCGAGCGGCCAGACTATGAGGTCAGAGGCGCCACGCCGTATGACCAGCGGTGGGTCGATCGGACCGTCGCCGGCGGTATCGGCGCCTGCAATTGGGCTTACCCGGCACCGCGGCCGCCGGAGCTCGATAAGCAAAAGGCAACGCCGGTGGTGGCCAAACGGCCGCCGCGCCGATCGCTGATCCGGCGCATCAGGGATCGTGTAATTCCGCCGGCGGAGGCTAAGCCATCGACATGGCCCCCGCCGCCGGTGGCCGTCGTGCCGGCGCCGCCGGCGCCACCCCCGCCGCGCGAGGCCGTCGACGAGCTGCTGTATCCGGGAGGTGGCCGATGAGTTACACCGGATCACACACCAGATCAGTCGAATGGCTCTTGGCGTGCATGATGGTCGCATGGGGATTGGGTCTGCTGCTTCCCGGCGATACGCTGCAGATCCCGCAGTATCGGATGCTGGCCGATCTTGCTCCGGAGCCTGTGTGGGCCAGCTGGGCGCTTTCAATCGGGGCGATTAGGATCACCGCGCTCTACATCAACGGATCTTGGCGGCGGTCGCCTCTGATCCGCGCGTTCTGCGCCGGTCTTGGCTTATGCTGGTGGCTGGTACTTGGCTTCCTATTCTTCCTCGCTCGCGATGGAGGCCCGACACCAGCAGGGCTGCTGTGGTTCCCGATCTTGATCGTCTTCGAAGGGTACAGTGTAGCTCGTGGTGCCCGGGATTCTTACCATTCAGGGGCACTGCAGCGATGGGCACGACCGGGCTAACAGCACTCGACGTCATCATTCCACTCTTCGGCGCCGGCGGCATTACGACGATCATCGTTGCGGTGATCTCCTATATGCAGGCGGCGCGAGCCGGCCGGCGAGGCGAGCCAGAAAAAGCGGCAGGTGCTATCGGTATATCGGCGCTGCTGGCCGATGCGGAATCGGTCACGAAACTCTCGCTTTCGCTCGACCGGTTGGCGCTCGCCATCGACAAGATCGCGCTCCTCACCGCTGAAAACCGAGAGGATCTGAGAGACGCGATCGACCGAGCCACCAAGCTGTTCATCAACTTCATGGATGAATTCCGCGATCTTCGGCATGCCGTCGAGGACGCTAACCGCAACCGCGGCGGCTCGGGTAGCGGCTGACCAATATCAATCCAGGGAAGGCGCATGCCCGCGCTGACCCTGACCGGGCGCGCCCCGCGGTGCGCCCTTCGACCGGTAGATGACCTCCACCGGTTCCTCCCAAAACTGGCCCGGCCGCCGAGAGGTGGCCGGGCCTTTTTTGCGTTTTCGCGTTGGCCAGCTCACGTATTCTCCAAGTTGAGTTTCTTTGAGGTTGTCATAATTGGATATGCGAAAGACGTGCCCTGCAATCGATCTTGCTACTTCAGGCGAACTTTCTCGCCGTTTAGCACTTGACGGATTCTCGGAACTCTGCGCATACCCGAATCCGAAGTAACCGCTCCGCCGAAATCAGTCGGCGCTCTTGAGGACCGCCATGTTGAGCCTACGCTCACATATCGCCACCAAGGCCACCAGCGAACGCCCGTTTATTCGGGCGAACGATTGGTCGTGCATGTCGGTGACGAAGCAAGGTCCGAATTATCAGCCCGGCACAGTCGGGCGCAGTCTCCCAGCAAGAGCGTAAATCGGCAGACGGGACTCCCGCTCTGCCACCAAGGCAGAGGATCGGTAGATGTCCCGTACCAGCACCAGCAGATTCGAAGACCATCAGCAGGAGAGGCTTTTCTCCTCGCCGGTGGCGCTCGCCTTCGTTCGCATCGTTGTCGAGCGACGGGGGCTGACCGAGGCGCAAGCTCGGAAGATCTACCTCGACTATCTCAACCGTGCAGAGCCGGCGGAAACCCGCGGCAAGCGCGCGGCTGCCTGAAGTAATTTTCGACCAGGCTTGATCGCCCCTGGGCATAAGGCGATCCGCTGACCGGTAGTGGTCCTCTTCAGTGAGGCGGTGAACACTGGTTTCCGGCAGCGAATGAACTAATTGGGTGGAGCAATCCGCCCGTTTGTCAATTTGCGCTGGCATAGCTCAGTCGGTAGAGCGCGCCCCTCGTAAGGGCGAGGTCGGGCGTTCGATCCGTCCTGCCAGCACCAGGCTCCGTTAGCTCAGCGGTAGAGCCGGGTCTTTGTAAGGCTCAGGTCGCAGGTTCGATCCCGTGCACGGAGCACCATTCCCGCTGTCATAGCTCATCGCTGGAAGAGCGCGGTCTTGGTAGGGCCGAGGCGCACGGTTCGAGCCCGGGTGACAGCACCATCAATGCGCGCGTGGCGAAATCGGTAGACGCAGCACGCTCAGGACGTGCCGGCCTGTCCATGGGGGTTCAAGTCCCTCCGCGCGCACCAAGATCATCGGGCTGAACTGTGCATCGACAGCGCGCCAATGTGCACAGCGAAGTCGGTACTGGCAAAAGCTGGATTACTCCGAAGGGCGGCAACGCGGTCTCCCCTGATGCTCTATGCCCCGGTGGCGGAATTGGAAGACGCCGCTTCCTCAAAAGAAGCTTCCTTGCAGGTTCGAGTCCTGCTCGGGGCACCAGATCTCGACGTGTGGCTTGCCGGTTCGGCCGAACTTGGCCGGCTGCACGAAGAGGGATATCCAGATTGATCCTTGGTCGGTCCGGTAACGGAGGAACTGACCTCGCGATGACGACGTCTGTGCGCCGTGGCTCTGGATGTATGTCGGCGGGTCCGTCCCCGCCGGCTAACGGCACGGAATTCAAGCGCGCTTAGCTCAGTGGGAGAGCGCCTCGTTTACACCGAGGATGTCGGCAGTTCGATCCTGTCAGCGTGCACCAAGTTCGACGTGAGCCTTCGGTAGACGGGGAGGCGCCACAGCCTGCTTGGGATCGTGGCGACCATGCCGGAAGCTCGGGAGAGCGGCCAGCCCTATCGCGCTGCCTGGCGCGCATCAGGGGGCACGGGATCAACATGGTGGAGGAAGCTCTCACGTCGATAACCATCGAATGCGTCCGTAGCTCAGCGGCAGCAGCGCGGTCTCGACACGGCCGAGGTCGGCGGTTCGATACCGCCCGGGCGCACCAGATTTCCTCGCGTAGCTCAGTGGTAGAGCGAAGTCTTGATAAGGCTGCGACGGGTGTTCGATTCACCACGCGAGGACCAACCCACCATCGACAGGAGGTCTACATGGAAGCGAAACGTCCCGACGGCGTTCACGTCCTGTCGGCTGAGAGCCTCGACGCGCTCGCACGAGCGAAGGCCAAGGGCGACGCGATCGTGTCGCGCCATCTGAAACCGGGGCGGCTGGCCGCCGCATCACATCCAGATCCTGGACGTGTGACCGGAGCAGCGATCGGCGCGGACTTTTAATCCGCCAGGCATTTGCCTCATCGGGGGTGCGAGTCCCTCCACGTTCACCATCACGGACGAGTAGCCAAGCGGTCGACGGCACGCGGCTCTTAACCGCACGAGCGCAAGCTCCGCGCTGGTTCGAATCCAGCCTCGTTCACCAATCGCGGCCGTGGCGGAAACGGTAGACGCACTCGCTTGAGGGGCGGGCGCTTCGGCGTCCGGGTTCGAGTCCCGGCGGCCGCACCACTTCAGAATTTCGCCTCAAGGTTTGATCCGCAAAACGGAAGTGGCCTCGTCGTCCAGTGGTAGGACACCGCACTGTCGATGCGAGAACGGGAGTTCGATCCTCCTCGAGGCCGCCATCTTCACCAGCGCGTAGCTTAGTCTGGCTAAAGCGCCTGCTTCGGGAGCAGGAGACCGTGTGTTCGAATCACACCGCGCTGACCAATCCCCGCGTGGGATGCAACGGAGACGCGGGTTCGAATCCCGTTCGCGGGTCGATCACCTGCGGTAGTTCAGCGGCCAGAACCACCGGCGAATTCATAGCCCCGTAGCCAAGCGGTTAAGGCTGGCCCCTCATAAGGGTCTCATCGCCGGTTCGAATCCGGCCGGGGCCACCATGTCAACCAGAGGAGTCGACGATGTCATCCGCGCACCCGGCGTTGGTGCTCAACGCCGATTTCCAACCGCTCAGCCATTTCCCGTTATCGCTCGTCTCATGGGAGGAGGCGGTCCGGTCGGTGGTAAAGGGCTCGCACGTCGTCGTTGCCGAGTACGACCAGGTCGTGCGGAGCCCGTCGGTAGTGATGCGAATTCCATCGGTGATCGCGCTGCGCGAATACGTGCGCCCGCCGACGCGAGTGGTATTCACCCGCTTCAACGTGTTCCTCCGCGACCGCTTCCGCTGCCAGTATTGCGGCGATCAGCACCTCCGCGGCGAGCTCACCTTCGACCACGTGATCCCGCGCGCCGACGGCGGCCTGACCTGCTGGGAGAACATCGTCGCGGCGTGCAGCCCGTGCAACACGAAGAAGGATCGCTTGCGGATCAAACCGCTCCGTATCCCGCGGGAGCCGACGGTGCACGAACTCGTCGCGGCGCAACGGCTCTTTCCGCCGAACTTCTTGCATGAGACCTGGCGCGACTTCCTGTGGTGGGACGTCGAGCTCGAGCCGTGATCTAACGGTTGAAGTGAATTGCGAAAACCGGCATTTCGCTCCTAAGCTGTACACCATTTGTTGCCGGCGGCTTTGTTTGCCGGCAGCATTGCACTTCCTGCAGCGGCCGCGGCGACGCGGACATTGGGCGGTGCCCGTTCTCACAAACCCCAGGCGTTCACGCGTCAGCGACAGGGGAACGGCGCGGCGGGATCGGTGCCGGCCATTTTGGCGTTGATGGTCCTCTGTGACCCATTCCGTCCCGGCGGTGACTGCTCCATCGTCGGCCCGTCAATACGGAGCGGGCCATGGCGATGACACCGGAGCAGAAGGCAGCGAGCAAGAAGGCGCGGAGCGATCGCGACAAGGCCTACTGGGCACGGAAGAAAGCGCGCAACCAGGCCGAGAAGACTGGGCTCGACGAAATTGAGCGACGGTTCGGTCCAGCTATCGAGGCGGCGAAAGCCGCGGAGATGAAGGTCGACGAATGGCGGAATCGCGAAATCGATCGGCGTAAGCGGGTGATAGCTGAACTGGAGTCTGAACTGAAGGAATTCAGCGCCAGATCCATGGAGGAGTCGCGCGCCGCACACCGGCCGGTGACGGAGGCGTACGACGCCAAGCGGGCCGCCGAAAAGAAGCTCGAGGAAGATCTCGATCGACTATTCCCGGATCTCGTCGGCTCGGCCAGATGGTCTGCTGCGAACTGGGGCAAGAATCGAAACAAAGCACTGCCCCTTAGCTCAGTGGAGTAGAGCGCGGCCCTCCGAAGGTCGAGGCCGCTGGTTCGAGTCCAGCAGGGGCAACCAAAATTGGATGGTCCCGTCGGAATGGTCTGACAGCGGTCTTGAAAACCGTGGCCCGCGAGAGCGGTGAGGGTTCGATTCCTTGGCCATCCTCCACCTTCGACTCGTTTCCGCCGCGTTTGGCCAATACGAGCCGCATATCGCGCCGCGCGCGGACGTACCGCCGGCGCCGCCTTGGAGTTAGTAGCCTGGGCACCAGTTGACGCAGGGACGAGCACCGGGCGCTGATCAGGCTCATAACCTGATGCCGAGAGGCACAGTCGGTTCGATTCCGACCCCTGCAACCAGCTTCGCGCAGACACCGTGGCATGTGGCGAGCCCAACGACGGAGACTGATTGATGGACGTTTCAGGCGTGGGCGGCTACGGCGGTGGTGTAGCGTCCGACTGTAAATCGGATCCCTTTGAGGCAAACATTGCTGGTTCGAATCCAGCCCCACGCACCATATTCAGCCACGCCAAGAATACGAAACAGCAAGGGAATGTCGGTCTCGGCCTCGCGATCGCGCACTACGTGTCCGAAATGGTAACCGTCTCGGTGCCCCTTAACGACAGTCAGGACTACGATCTAGTGGTCGACAAAGGCGGCGGACTGAAGCGCGTGCAAGTCAAAACTTGCAGGATGGCGCGCGCCGGGCAGTTCGAGGTTACCCTCTCGATGCAGGGTGGAAACCGCAAGGCGAACTATCTCGGAAAGACCGGCGACCAGTTCTCATACGATATCCTGTTCGTTGTGACGGCCGATGGTCAGAAATATGAGATTCCGCGGGCCGCGATCCAGCATCTAAAATTCAAACTTACATTGCCCAGCGCGGCATACATGCAGTTTCTGGTGTAAAGAGACTCCATCTCTGCGCATCAAAATGCGGGCATATCTCAGTGGTAGATTGCGACCTTGCCAAGGTCGAGGCGCGGGTTCGATTCCCGCTGCCCGCTCCAAATACGCCGCCCTCGTGTAGCTGGTGCGCACGCCTGTCTGAAGAGCAGGAGGACGCTGTTCGATTCAGCGGGGCGGCGCCAGATCCTGCTTGATTGGGTGCTTCGCGCGCCACGCTGCTGCGAAACGTTGGAGGCGATCGATTGCCACGTCGATGTTGCGCTCAATCGCATCACCGTCGCCGAGCGCGGGGCACTCCCGGCTCAGATAGGCGGCGATCTCTTCGGGAGTGGCCTGGAGCGATGCCACGTACTGGATCGCTGATTGTACCCGGAGGACGCCGTCGTAGATGCGGGCTGCTTCCTTCTGCCGATCACGCATCTTCTTGTCGTGCAGCTTCTCGGCTTTTGATTTCGGTGGGTAGTGCTGGCCGTCATCAGCCCGAACGCGCCGGCCTAGGCGGAGGCCCATTGCAGTAGCCTGCTGCGGAGAAGGGTAGACGCCATGCAACATGAGATAGCTCGTGTAGACATTTGGCGCGCCGTCCTTGGCGATCTCGCATTCCGCTTCGGCGCGGACGTATTCCTTCGTTGGATGTCGCCAGATCTTTTTCCCGCGCCGAGCCGGTTTCGGTGTTGGTCGCGCCGGCGGCTTGAACTCAAGAACAACTGACATGATCGGCTCCAGATTGGCCGATCAAGAATAACACGGGGACAGCACAAGGGTGCAGGTGATCCTTGCAAGATCGCCGCGCGGGGGGCGGTACCCCGTGTCTCCACCATACTTATGGCTTGCAGCGGACCTGGACCGCGTAAGATCGCGCAGCATTTCCGAGAAGATACTCTCCGGTGTTGATCACCGTCTCGCCGATCACCCGAGATGATGGGCATTGCTCGCGGAGCATCCGTGTCGCCAACTCGTCACGGGTGGCCTTGTTGTCCGGATCATAACCGATGTCTTTGACGTTTCGGATCGACACGACGAAGTCGTATGGCTGGCCTGGCGGAGCAGGGTCTACGCGAACAGCGCCTTCCTTCTCGAGTATCCTGGTGTGGCTGTCGGTGCCCGCGCATCCTGCGAGCGCGAAAATGGCGGCGATCGCCGCGATGGTCCCAAAATGCATTTGCGCAATCCTTTGGCGAAATCGCTAGAAATCCAACCAGATCGTGGACGCGAAGTCCACTGCATTGCTCGATGGCGGAACTGGTAGACCAGATGAATCGCTGTTGATAGATTCAGACGGCCCAGGCCGACGTTGGAGCGTCATGCCCGGGCCTAACCGCAACCAGCGTTGGAGCGCAGGTCATGGCTGAAAGCACGATACCCCAAGCAGTTTGTGAGTCAAAAACCACCACCTCGGTGGTCGACGATCTATTCCAGCGTAGCACAATGGTGGTGCAATCGGCTGTTAACCGGGAGGGTGCTGGTTCGACCCCAGCCGCTGGAGCCAAGTCAAAGTCAGGCCGCGTCAAGTTGTGGCGAGCAAGATTCAAAGAGCGCGTTGTTTTCGCAATGGGCAGATGCTGCCAGAACTGCGGATATGATCGGTGCATGGGCGTTCTTGAAATCCACCATCTCGATCCGTCGGCGAAGGAGTTGACATTCGGACAAATTCGTTCGGCACCGCGGGCCGTCCTGAAGCTAATCACCGAACTGAAGAAATGCGTGCTGCTTTGCGCAAATTGTCATCGCGAGGTTCATGCTGGGGTGGCTGTAGTAAATCCGGACGCCAAGGCGTTTGATGAACTCGCATTCCGTGAGATATGCCGACCAATCACAAAGCCAGTTACGCTGGTTCGGTGCGAGTGCGGAGGAAAGAAGCGAAAAGGAGCGTGGTACTGCTCCACGTCTTGTTCAGCTCGACCTACAAGGAGACGGGACCGCGGGCTCTTCTCTCATGGTGCCGAAGTGGCCGCATAGAGGCAGGTTCGAACCCTGCTCGAGCAGCCATAGATCTCAGCACAGGCCGGCATGCACGAGCGCCGCCAAAGCTTTGGGGTCCGATAGGCGGACTGCCCCGGTAGTGACGTGGCGGCTCATCAGATCCTGCAACGTCGCATCCAGCTGGTCTTCTCGACAATACACGGCTTCCTCAATGGAAAACGTGGGACGCTTTGTCGGGTGCGTGCGATCAGCGGTAATTCCGCCGTAGACGAGAAAGTCCATCAGCAGCTCCTTTCGTGTGGTCACGATCATAGCGGCGCTGCAGTTCGTTGGAAGAACGACATGCTGCCATCGGCTAGGGGTTAGGCCGTCGCGTTCTCAGCGCGAAAACACCGGTTCGAATCCGGTTGGCAGTGCCATCCACCCGTAGCTCAGTGGAAGAGAGCGGCGTGCTACGAACGCGCAGGGCGGGGGTTCGAGTCCCTCCGGGTGGTCCATCTTCTTCGGGGTATAGCGCAGTCCGGTAGCGCGGCGGTTTTGGGTACCGCAGGTCCGCGGTTCGAATCCGCGTGCCCCGACCAGAATTCCATTGCGGGATCGGCGCTGCAGATCCCGGTTACTTCGCTTTGGTAGCGAGAGGTCGTTGGTTCGAATCCAACCCGAAGGAAACTTCGGTAGCTCAGTGGTAGAGCGCTTACTGTGTCCGGGCTCGATACTTGCCCGGTCCCGCAATGGAAATGTGCGTGCAGATCTGCACGTCAAATGACGTCCCCATGACGGGGCCTGCGCTGATAGATCGCGGATACTTCTTGCCATGAAAGAGCGGGCTTCGGCCCATATTCCGCGCTCGCCGCTTGCCAGGCCCCGTCATGGCGACACCACCAACCGAAGGAGGTCGCCATGCGTCTCAACGTTTCAGCCAAGATCGCACCGGTCTTCACCCACGAGGGAGCGCCGGCGATCCGCCACCTCTCAGCTGAGCAGCAGCTGCGGCGGTCCGTCATGTCGTGCCTGCTGTGGGAGCGGGAGTTCTACGAGGACGGAAAGACGATTGCAGACCGGATCGTCGAGCACGCCGAGAAGGTGCCGCCGGCAGTGCTGGCCGGCATCGCGATCGAGGCGCGCGAGACGTTCAATCTGCGCCATGTGCCGCTTCTGCTGCTCGACGTCTTGTCGAAGACCGGGAAGGGCGATCGCATCGTGGCCGACACCGTTGACCGCGTGATCCAGCGCGCTGATGAGATGGGCGAGCTCCTCGCCATCTACTGGCGCAACGGCCGCAAGATGGTGCCAGCGCAGATGCGGAGCGGCCTGGCGCGGGCGCTGTGCCGCTTCGACGAGCACCGCTTGGCAAAGTATGACCGGGACGGTGCGGTGAAGCTGCGCGACGTGCTGCGGATGGTTCGGCCGCGGCCGGCCAACGACGAGCAGTCCGCTCTGTTCCGCCGCATCAAGGATCGGACGCTTTCGACGCCTGACACCTGGGAGGTTGCGCTCTCCGGCGGCGCCGACAAGCGCGAGACCTTCGAGCGGTTGCTCCGGGAGGAGAAGCTCGGCTATCTGGCGCTGCTGCGCAACTTGCGTGGCATGGCGGCCGCCGGCGTTGACCAGGACCTCATCCGCGGCGCTATCCTGGCCCGGAAGGGCGCTCACCGCGTCCTGCCGTTCCGGTACGTGGCGGCGGCCCGGGCTGCTCCGCAGTTCGAGCCGTTCCTCGACCAGGCTCTGCAGGCGGCGATCGCCGATCTGCCGCGGCTCGGCGGTCGGACCATTGTTCTGGTCGACGTGTCGAAGTCGATGGAATGGGCGATGTCCCAGAAGTCGGACATGGTCAGGATGGATGCTGCGGCGGCGCTCGGCGCCATCGTCAACGCCGAGCAGCTGCGGCTCTTCACCTTCTCGGATCGAGTGGTTGAGGTGCCGCCGCGGCGAGGCATGGCCGGCGTCGATGCGATCAAGCGCTCGCAGGCTCACAACGGGACGGCGCTTGGGGCGGCTGTAGCCGCGGTGAACGCCATCCCGCACGACCGGCTGATCGTCATCACGGACGAGCAGTCCGCTGATCCGGTGCCGCCGCCGGGTGCTGAGCGCGCCTACATGATCAACGTCGCCTCCAATCGGAACGGCGTCGGATACGGTCGCTGGATCCACATCGACGGCTTCTCGGAGGGCGTTCTGCGCTTCATCCACGAAGTCGAGCGGTCGAATTGAAGACGAGCGTGGCGCACGCGCCGCGCTCCCCATTGCCGCTTAGCTCAGCTGGTAGAGCACTCGACTCTGACTCGAGTGGTCCGCGGTTCGATCCCGCGAGCGGCTGCCAATTTCTTGCCCCGTGGCGAAACAGGAACGCGGTGGTCTGCAAAACCTCCATGAGCCGGGGCAGCACCGGCCGGGGCATCCATCTTGCGGGCGCATCTGCCAACTGGATAGGCTCGGGTCTTCTAAGCCCGGAAACGAGGTTCGAGTCCTCGTGCGCCCGCCATCACTCCGACGACACGAGATTGACGCTCATGCGACCAGCAGCAATTGGCGACCAGTGGGTCTGCCTGATCTTTCCGGCGGCCGCGATGACCGCGGCTGAGGCGCTCGCCGCCGCCGACAACGAGCGCGTCTGGACGGAGGCCCAGCACGGTTGCTCGATCGAGGTCGAGCGGGCCGTTGAGGATGAGTCTGGCGATTGGCGGATCACTGGACGACGGGTCGCGTAGCTCAACCGGATAGAGCGCCCGGCTCCTATCCGGGAGGTTGCCGGTTCGAGTCCGGCCGCGATCGCCATGAATTCAACTGCGGAGAGTTGGCCGAGCGGTAAGGCAGCGCGGTGCTAACGCGTCGAGCCCTCACGGGTGCACAGGTTCGATCCCTGTACTCTCCGCCATTCAATCATCATATCCTTCCGTGGCGTCCCAAATGAAGCCGCGCAAGATCAGATCGATATCCTCTTCCGTTTCGCCGCTCGCTATGAGGTCGGCCTTGTACTTCTCGTAGTATCTGAGGTCTTTCTCCCGGAGATTGACGCGAGCAGCATTGTCCAGTTCGGGAAGATCCATCGTTCTTCTCAATGTGAAATGCGGGTGTGGGTCATTGGTGGACCAGCAGCCTTCCAAGCTGTCAAGGACCGGTTCGATTCCGGCCACCCGCTCCAATTCAGGTCCACGTCTCGATATCGGCAGGGATGTGCGAGTAGCCGAGCGCGAGCGAGATGTAGAACCGGTGAAAGCCATCTCGTACCTGGTGCGGCGCTCCTGGTGCCAATCGAATGGGCGGGATTGGCTCGGCATCATAGACACGCGTAAGTATCCACATCGCGCGATCCTTTCCAAACCCGCCTTCGTCCAGATCGACATTCTCATTTCGCTTCGGCGGGACGATGAGGTCTATCGGCACCAGCGTGTGCGGTTCAACGCAGAAGAAGGCTTTGGTGGAGGGGCGGAACGTGCCTAGCCGCGCTTCCCAGATCCAAGCCATCGGCACCGAATGGTTCATCTCACGATCCATGGAGCTGCCCCTTTACGGTTATGCGATACCCTATCTCATGCAGTTCGATCCAGCCTTCAAAGAGGGCGTATTTAACCGCTCGTTCCCGCGTATGAGCGGACTTCATCTTCCCGATAAGAGAGCTATGCGTCAGAATTCCTCCAGCCGGGACGTTCATCTGCCGCGCGATTGTGAGCAGCTCGCGTCCGAGTTCTTTGTCTTCATCCTGCATTTCACTTCTCCTGCCATCGCCTGGTGATAAGGGTGCCGGTCCTTCAAACCGGAACTTCGCGGGTTTGACTCCCGTTGGCAGGGCCAACTCAGCCGGTTCGTTCAGTGGTAGGACGCCGCCTTTTGACGGCGGATGTCGAGGGTTCGAGTCCTTCACCGGCTTCCAGAATATCCCAGCCGGCGTCAGCGGGGTCAGCGCTTCGGCGGGTTAGGCGGCGGACCGGGCGGGCGAACGCCAGATCCCGTCGTCGGCAGCGCGGGACGTTCTCCATCGCGGGCCGGCACCAGCAACCGCAAGAGATCGTTCGGTGTGGCATCTCTCCAGCGCAGTTCGGTCCCGATCCGCCGCGAGTAGGCCAGCATCCCAGTCAATTCGTATTGGACTTGCAGCACGACCTTCGTGCCGAACAGCGCGGATCGATATCTCGTCTTCCCGGTCAGGCACATTCATGGCTCTCCCAGCAATCATCCCGGCATAGCCAAGCGGTTAAGGCAGCGCTTTCATACGGCGCCACCGGTTGTTCGAATCAACCTGCCGGGACCAGATCTACGACGCTCTCGTTGACTGTCACCGCCGGCACCGAGATCTGCAGCGTGCGCACGACGCCGGAGCCGGTGTCGATCCTTCCGATCGATGCTTTGGCGCGCTGGTCGAATTGCCGCGCCGCCAGTTCCAACAGCGCGGTCATGGGATCTCGGGCGGTTCTGACGTGTTGCGGATCGATCGCCACCTGGACCGGCCCGCGCGCCGCCAAGACCTGGCGCAGGACCGGCTCGTACTCAGCCGCGATGCTATCGCGCGTGAACTGAATGATGTGCTTGCCGAGGTCGGTGGTGACCAGCAAGCTCATCGTGGCGAGATCATCGAGTAGTCTGAGGTTGAGGTAGTGCTCATCGGATAGCTGCACCCTCAGCTTATCGACTTTCCGCTGCAGCGGCCGTTCGCGTTCGGCGCGCGCCATCCGCATCTGCTCGAGCATCGAAATCTTGCGCATATCTGTTTTCCTCTCCCGGTCTAGTTCAGTGGTCAGAACGCCGCGCTGTGGACGCGGAAACGTTGCGGTTCGATTCCGCCGGCCGGGACCATCAACCATCCACCCCGAATTCATCGACGATGATTGTGAGGGGGCGTCGTCCAGTGACAGGACTCCGGCTTCCAAAACCGGCTACGTAGGTTTGATTCCTGCCGCCCCTGCCAGCTTCGTACTGCTCAACCTGCCAGGCGGCGATCCGGAAGAGCGTCGGGTCGCCCTCGGTCAGCACGCCGAGCAGCAAGCGCTTTTCAGCCATGTAGATTTTCGCGAAGCCCGGGGCATGCTGTTCGATGTCCCGCGTATTTGAGATCAGGTCGGCAAGCTTGACCGTCTTGCCGCCCTCAGAGGCCCGCGCCACGTATGCGCGATCGATGGCCTTCCGCATCGGCCGATTCCCGCTGGCCATGGTGCTTTGATCGGTCACCTCCCAAACCAATCCTGAAATCTCGTCTCCGAACTCGCGCGCAAGATCATCAGGCGCAACGTCGGTATCCTCGATGATGTCGTGAAGGTAGGCCGCCGCCACTACGGCCGGCCGGGCAGCGACGAGCTCACATAGCGACGCCACCTCCTCGAGGTGCTCGAAGTAGGGCGCCCCGGTGTAAGACCTCGTCTGCCCGGCGTGCGCTCGCCGCGCGAAATCGGCCGCGCGCTCGATCAGCCCCATTTTGCATCCCTTCCGGCGACGATGCTGGGGTCAAATCGGCCTGGCGCCGCCGACCGGATGATCTCTCCGTAGACATCGATCACCGCCGGCGCGAACTGAGCTGCCACCAGACTCATGCCGGTGACGTCGGAATGCGTGCAGATCACCGCAACGTCGCCGCGGATGGAGCCAACGAACTCGTCGGCCGTGCCGAAGAGGTACGAGACGTTCCGCGGCTTTGTCCGGAACAACACCTCCGTGAAGAGAACGGACCAGATCGGGTTTGCCTCGATGCAGAAGACCCGCTTGGCAATCAGGCCCATGTGGAGGGAGAGGAGGCCGAGCCCGCCGCCGATCTCGACCACGGTCTTTCCTTCGATCCGCGGCCGCAGATACTCGGCAATCGCGTCGGCGGTCTCATCGTCCGTCACGGTCAGGATCGGGGCGGCCGCGATCCCGTGGCGTTCGAAATATGAGTCGGCGGCCTGGTGGCCGGCGATCGTGGAGTAGATCCGATCAAGTTCGTCTGTTTCCATGACGATCACCTAGACCTGCTCAAATGCGATGTGTTCGATGCAGACGCCGCCGGTCCTGCCTTCGATGGCGACGACGACGGCGCCGTGCCCCAAGATCCACGGTTCTGATCTGATCTTGGTCGCGAGAGCATCCTTGCGGTCGAATGGCCGAACTGGGAAATACAGACAAGGCGTTCCGATTGGAGCTTGGGCGGCGAACTGATCGCGGATCATCTCGGGCGTCGGCTTCTTCATCTCCACCTCCAATTCAGACGACGCCTGCTGCTGTGGCTTCGATGGCTTCCATCGCCTTGCGCCCGAGCGTGACATGATGAGCCTCAGCGCAGACGTTGAAGGCCTGGGTGGCGGCATCGAGTAGCCCGCGCTTGTAAGCCTCTCGCTCGATCCGCTGGACGTCGCCGCTGAGCGAACCGAAAAACTCTTTGTCATCCTCGGTCACGTGCTCGCATCCTCTTGGGCCGGACGCGGACCGTAGACGTACTCTTCTGGTGTGCAGCCTTCCTCGTAGATGAAGTCCTTCTCGCTGACGTCTCCGAGGATTTCGAGAAACAGGGCAACACCAGCCTCTCGATCGCGAGGATACGCCGCCAACGCTGATTGCTTCGCATCAAACTGTTTGCTCATTGTCCGTTGTCTCCTGGGAATCAAAACGGTATTCCATCGTCAGCATCTGGCGATAGCCGTCTCGTGAATTTTCGGATGGGAGTGGTCAGCCCGTTCCAGAGGTCGCGCCACCATTGTCGACGGTTCTCCCGTTCTTCCCACTCGGCATATTCAGCCATCGCTTCGGCGTGTCGGCGCAGTTCTTCGTCAGACACACTCCATGCTTCTCCACATCGCCAGCAGAACGCACGACCCGAGATGATGTCGACGTCATACCCTTCATGGTCGCAAGCGACATCGTCCCAGCCGTCGTATTCGTCTTCATCTTCTGTTGCCACGGTCACTCCCCCTTGATGTCAGAACTTGAGGAAGCTGACGCGCTGCTGTGCCTAGTGCGGCTATGGGGATTATCATGTTGAATCCTTCCGCGTCCAGTCCTATATAGAAAGGGATTAAGGTGTGGAAGTGAGGTCGGCCGATGAACCCGTTTCTGCTCGATGGACCGTCGCTGATCTCGTTCAGCGGAGGGCGAACGTCCGCATTCATGCTTCATGAGATCGTCCAGGCTCACGGCGGGGCGCTCCCTGATCACGTCAGGGTCGCGTTCGCCAACACCGGGAAGGAGCGAGAGGAGACGCTTCGGTTCGTCCACGAATGCGGGTCGCGCTGGGGTGTGCGCATCCATTGGATCGAGTGGCGCGACGCCAATCCTTGCTTCGACACGGTCGGCTTCAACAGCGCTAGCAGGTCCGGTGAACCGTTCGCCGCTCTGATCGTCAAGAAGCAGCGGCTTCCGAACTGGAAGGAGCGGTGGTGCACCGAGTTTCTGAAGGTCCGCCCGCTCTTCGCACTGGCCGAGTCTTGGGGTTGGACCAGCGGCGAATACACCGAGATCATCGGCCTTCGTTACGACGAGGGGATGAGGGTGATGAAGATGCTCGCCCGCAACGACAACGACGGCAGGAGGTGCTTCGCGCCTCTGGCGAAGGCCAAGGTCACCAAGCCGCAGGTCATGGAGTTCTGGTCTCGGCAGCCATTCGACCTGAACCTCCGACCTTGGGAGGGTAATTGCGACCTCTGCTTCATGAAGGGGCGCGGAATCCGTAAGTCGATCATCCGCGACAATCCGGCCTGCGCTGGTTGGTGGTCTGACCAAGAAGGCATTGAGCGAGGAAACGGACGTGGATGGTTCGACAAAAGGGATCGGGTCGCCGACCTGGTCTCGGAAGTCGAGCGGTCTCCGACGTTGTTTGACGATGGAGAGTGGGGTGACCACGACGCCGAATGCGGACTGCTCTGTGCAGCCGAATAGGAGCGCATCATGACAGAATCCCAGGTTAAGACGTTCACGGCGCAGATTTACATGGCCGGCGACATAAATCAGGCCAAGATGATCTGCCGAAAATACTGCTACGACGTCGGGTTGTGCGTCACCGTTGAGCCGATCGACTTCATCTACACTGGAGGTGAGGAGGCTGGTTTCAGGGTTGGACTGATCAACTACCCCCGGTTTCCTTCGGAGCCTTCCGACATTCTGAGCCGTGCAATTGATCTCGCACGCACTCTCCGGGACGAATTGTCTCAGCACTCGTTCAGCGTTGTCACCCCGACGGAAACGATCTGGGACACCAGGAGGGACTCCACACGTTAATCCTTCTGCGGCATGGTCCATCCGGCAAGGATCGGGGGAACCATGATCAACCTGTTGTATCTGAAGGACTGGACCGTGCTTGAGGCGCCAATCATCGATGGCGAGTATGTGATCTCCGCCGAGTTCAAGGATTCGGTGGACACGTGCGCCAAGTGCGGAGCCGAGGGAGTCTACCGCCACGGCCGGAAGGATATCGCCTACCGCGACGCCCCGGTTCACGGCAAGCCGGTCGTCATCAAGGTGAGCCGCCAGCGCTTCCGGTGCCGGCATTGCTCCGAGACTTTCCTCCAGCCGCTTCCGGACATGGACGACACCCGCAGGATGACCCGGCGCTGCGTCGAGTACATCGAGAAGCAGTCCCTGGTTCGGACCTACTCGTCGATCGCCGAAGACCTCAACGTCTCTCCGAAGACCGTCCGGATGGTCTCCTACGACCACCTGGAGGCGCTGGACGCCGCCTACAAGCCGTCTGCGCCGCTCTGCCTCGGCATGGACGAGGTGACCGTCATGCGCAGCCTGCGGCTGATCCTGACGGACGTGGCGAAGAAGAAGGTCATCGACATGGTGGAGAGCCGGAGCAAGCCTTCGGTCGTCCGCTGGCTGTCGCACCTCCCTGACCGGGAGCGCATCCAGGTCGTCGTAACCGACATGTGGGTGCCGTATCGCGACGCCGTCCGCGACGTGCTCGGCGTCCCCCTGGTGGTCGATAAGTTCCACGTCGTCCGGTACGCCAACGACGGGCTGAACAATGTTCGGAAGGAAGTCGGCCAGGAGCACGACGTCAAGGGCCGCCGGATGATGATGCGGAGCCGGCATCTCCTGCTGAAGCGCCCCTCCAAACTGAAGGCTCATGAACGGCTTGCGCTGGACGGCTGGCTCCAGAACGTGCCGAAGATCAAGCGGGCCTACGACGCCAAGGAGCGGTTCTACTCGATCTACGACAAATGCACGACGAAGGCGGAGGCAATGGCCGCCTACGACGCTTGGCTGCGCGACCTGCCGGCCGAAATGACGAAGCCGTTCGCCGAGTTGACCAGGGCTATGAAGAACTGGCGCACCGAGGTCTTCAACTACTGGGATTGGCCGATCACCAACGGCTACACCGAGGGCAAGAACCGGACGGTCAAGATGATCAACCGGGTCGGCGTCGGCTACAGCTTCCCGGTGCTGCGCGCCCGCATCCTGTTCGATCCGGACAACGTGGTGCCGGCTGGCAGCTTCATCTGCGACGAGTGCCTCGGGATGTACCCGGTCGAACTCAAGACCAGGAGCAGGCGGACGCCGAAGATGATGTGCCCGACCTGCCACCGACTCCACACGGATGCATGGTTCAAGCGTCATGCCGTTTCCACACCTTAATCCCCATACCCCCTAGTGCTGAGCCAGTTCGTCACGTCCGCGGTGATGGCGGCGGCGATCGCGATGGCGGCGATGGCCGGCAGAATGCGGCCGACGAAGAACATCACGTAGGAATAGGCTTTCCAGCTTAGCCGCATTTGGAAGCCTCGTTCTGGGTTGAGCTGGCGAGTTGAGGTGGAAACTCCGAGAAGAGCTCCATCATCATCGCGCTCCGATCTTCGCTGCTGTAGCCGTATGAGCCATCGTCGAGCCCGGCCCCGACGCCATAGCCGGACCATCCTGTCCAAACAGTTCCGTCGGGCTGCTCGAGGCGGACGTACTGGTAGTAGTTGTCCTCGACAGTCCAGAAGACCGTGATGAGGTGGCCGTCGACGCGAAACGTGCACGGCTTCTCTCGCTCGATGAACCAGTCGTGCGAGATGTATTCGATGCCGTCGTGGGATGCGATGGCGCCCTCCGGCTTGTCGGTCATGATCTCGATCAGATTGAGCGATTGGCCAAGCCGGCTGATGGCGATGTGACTCTGCTTGTAGAGGCTGACGAAGATCGGGCCGTCGCCGAGAATGACATGGAAGCTGTTGCCGTTTCGGCCTTCAGCCATCACCCATCCGGGCCACATCCCAGGGGTCGACTTGATGCCATCTGGCGACAGCACGGCATCGCTCCGATCTTCTTGCCGTTCGCCGTTTCGGTAGGCGTAGCCGCCGTAATCAGAATAGGCCACGATCATCGTCCTTTGCTGTCTGCGGAGCTGGGGCCAAACCCGCTCTCGGGGTGACTGATTTCGATCGGCTTGCATGGGCACGCCGGCGGCGCTCTTCCGCTGCCGGTCGCCCCGCAAGATCTGCAAAGCCAATTCTTTCCGCGGCGCCGATCTTTGAAGGCGGCACCGATCCAATCGCAAATCGGCTTGCTGATGGTGAGGCGGGCCATCAGTTGCTATCCGGAGGCTACGAGGCCGATGGTGACGCCAAGCAGCAAAACCCCAATGAGCCCGAAAGCAATGACTGCAAGTAGCATCATCGTCCCGGCAACACTGGCGCCAGCGGCAACAGGAATCCTGCTGGAATAGAGCCAGAGGAGGGCGCTCAGAACGAAGCAGGCGATGGTCGGGTAGAATGTGATCGGCATCGGTAATTCCTCAAGGTTTTGGCTTTTAGTCATTGAAGGTTGATCCGGCATTTTCGCGCTCCAACTGCCGATCTGCACCAGCGGTTGAACATGATGCTTGACCAGAACCATCATGCGATGGACGTTGAGTCATCCGACTGCGGAGGACGGCATGGTTAGGTCTCAATCGCCGCGAGAACGGGCTGCCAGGGCCCTGTGCCGCAGAGACGGAAACCCGGAAGAAGCAAGGTTCGAGGGCCACCCGATGTGGCACAGCTACCTTGAAACCGTCGACATCGTTCTCGGTGCTGTCCTTCAGAAGGAAGAATGGGATCGCGTCCGTCTGTTGGGTCCGGACTGACCGACACGAGCAATGTCTTTCAATGTCAAACGACATATCTGCACCCGCGGTTGAAGTGGCCTATTCGCCGTCCCAACCGGACGGTCCATCCCAGTAGTCGAGCTCTTCCTCGACCGCGGCGTCGTAGGACTTCGCGCAGGCGCCGCAAACGTGATAGACCGGCCCGTGCATTCCTTCTTCGTAGTCCCGCTTCCAGCGAAGGCCGGTCGACGGCTTTTTGCACCAGTCGCAGCGCCCTGTTTTCGCCTCTTCGGATCGCTCGTAAGCGCGATCTGCATCAAGGCACTCCTGACAGAGATCGTTCATCTCGCAGCCAAAGGAGTCGGTTTCGCCTTGGATGCGAGCGACCGCCAAACGATCTGGGTGGTTGTCGCACTTCGTCCCTTCCGGAAGCTCGTGACCGCTTCTAGGCAAGGTTGAGATCGGCCCCGTCACTTCAGCCATTTTCCCCTCCTGTAGCTCGCAAAATGAGCGCAGAGAGATCGTCGAGAAGCTGAGCTTCTCCCTCCGCGTGTTCGCGACTGATGGCGTCATAGATGGCGATGGTACGCAGCGCCTGGATCGGCTCGACCATTGGGCAGCCGCAGAGCCAGGCGCAGTGCACCGACCATTCTCCGTGCGGCGTTCCCTGCAGTGTCGGCAGGGCGATCCAGCCGAGCAGCAAGTAGTCCGGCACGTCTTCGATGCGGACCCAGCGGTGGAAGGAGATTGCCTTGACCATGACGCGCACTCAGATCACGCGGCCTGCCAGCTGGGCGGCGATGATCTCCCGCGCTGCCCGGAACACGTCAGATGGGGTGTTGAGCCGTCGCGTTAGGTGGAATTCGTCCCCGTCACTGTCCGGCACGTACTCGGTGAAGTGTTCGCGAACGTAACCACTCAGCGCGTCCCACGCCGACTCCTCAGTCCACTCTGGCTCGAAATACCCTGACATGCCGCCGACCATGATCGTCCCCTTGCGGGCGTGTGTCGGTGGTCGGAGGATCTTCCGCCGGCCGGCGCGTGTCGTGAACACGATCTCGGAGCCGCGCTTGCCTGGCCAGTCATTCCTTGCTCCGTAGGTTGGATGGCACGGCAGCCGGTCCCAGTGCTTGCGATCGCCGATGAAGGTGTTGTGATAGCTGTCGTCGTCTTTGGGCGCCGGGAATTGGTCTCCGGAGTAGGATCTGAGCTGGCCAAGCAGCGGCGCGGCACGCTTTGACAGCTTCTTCAGCGTGCGAAGATTCATGACGCACCACCTTTCCCAAACGCGGGAACGATGATGGTCGCCTTAATGCACCGGTCGCCGTCCGCGCGCCGCTTCGCCCACAGTTCGCGCTGGGCGGTGCTCAGCCTACCGTTGGTACCGTCCGGCATGTCCGACACCTGGATGTCGAGCTCATCAAACCTGCGGGAGCAGCAGACATGGCCGGCGATCGCCGCAGCACGGGTAAGCCACTGACCGGTGTAGAGGCCGCTTAAGCCGACGATCACCCACCTGGAGTGCTTTGTAGCCTTCATGATCTGTTGCCTTCTTGGCTCGTGGTCGTGCGCATGTTCTCGCTCGGAGCCCGGGGCGTGGTTGCGGCGCGATCGTGAAGCGAGAACGGTAGGGCATCCGGCAGTACCCAGAGGTGAAACATATTCGCGGCGTCGATTACCTCGGTGGCTGGCGGATAGACTTCGACAGCCGTTTTGTCGGGGCCGGCGAGTTCATCCTTGATCCGCTGCATCTCTCGCCATGTCGGCCGGATCTCCGACAGCGACGTCACGGCTAGATGCCGGACGCCGCTGTCGAGGCGCCGCTCCAGAACGGCGAACACCTTGTTCTTGTGCGCGGTGGTGAACCCGGCCGTCCAAGAGAAGCCGATCGTTCCGAAGGGGAAATGGACGGTCTCCCAAGGCCCCCACGATCCACTGCGCCGGTGCTTCGCTTCTTCCTTGAGCAGGACGCGCCGAGTTGACCGGCCGACGTTGAAGAAATCCGGCGTCATGCTGGCGACCACTTCCAAGGCGTGGGAATCGGGTCGTCTGGTCCGATCGGGCTGCCGTCGTCGAGATTCACGTAGCTGTCGTGTTCCGGGCCGCAGCACGCGGCGTGGATGATGCCGCCGCTCACATCGTTGAGGACTTCGTCGTCGAGCTTCAGCGCCTCGCCACAGGCGATGCAGGTCACCGTCTCGGTGTCGGCGGACGAAGCCTTGGCGAACGCTTCCGCGATGAATTTCACAGCGGTGTCGAAGTGCTGGGCAGTAAGCAGCTCCCAAAGATCGCGCCGTGGCGTCGCGCCGGCGCACTCAGCACCGAACAGCGCGTATTTCGCCCCGGCTCCGACGCAGATGTGCGCTATCACCGAACCCGCTTTGCGCGGGGCTTCTGGATCGCCCTCGAAGCTCTCCCATAGGGCGAAGAAGGTCTCATGGATGTCGTCCCAGAGGCGGGAGTGAAATGCCTTGGCGATTTCCTTCGTCGCCGGCGGCAAGTCGAACGGCACGAGATCGGGGTCCGCGGTGGCCGCTCCGGCAGACTCGCCATTGGGCTCCGGCGCCGCCAGGGCGCGCTCCACGGCCGTCGGTTCCGTCAGGGCCGTGCGCGCCGGCGGCGCTGGTCCGTTCATGCCGGCATCGATCCATGTCCGGAGATCGTGCGCGACACCGCCGTCCCAGCCTTCGCCCATGCACCACTTCCGCGCGCGCAGAAGCGCCGCTCGGAGGTCCTTGACCTGCTGCTCGGCGGCGGCCGCGCGCGTCGCGACCATCTCGAGCTCCGTCTTGTGGCACTTGCACCCGCGGGGACTTGGCTGCCCTTGGTAAGGGCAATCGTCGTCGATGCAGAGGTGTGTATCGCGGTTCATCCGAGCCTCTCCTTAGTTCGAGAGATCGCAACGCCTTTTGCGCCGCTATCCATGATTGCTGTGTGCGAGGATGCAGGGGAGATCGTCGGCGGTGTCCAAGCCGGTCTCGACAGCGAGCCGCTGGATCGGGCTGAGTTGCCCCCATGTCGTTTTGACGCCGTGGACGGGGCACTCGACAGGCGTCGCGTCGTCCGGCTCGATTTCTGTGCCGTTCTGGAGCGCGATCATCGCTGAACCTGCTCCGCACCGGAACGAAGCGCCCAGCGCTTCGGCTCATCCCAATCCTCGCGAACCGGCTCCAAGGTCCGATAACTGCCGTAGTCGCATCGCGCGACGCGAACGGTCGGCTGGTAGCGAGCAATGATGCGGAGCCAAAGCTCGACGGAGATCATCAGGCCAAAGCACAACGTTCGGCGATGCCATGGGCGCCAATGCCTAGTGCGCGGCCTGAAGTGCTCACGCTCATTGTACGGGTTGCTGGTGTCGTAGAAGACCACCCCGATGTAGCCCTTGGGGCCACCCGTGTGCCACGGGCCGCGCAAGATTACTGTCCGCCGATCGCGGGTGAACGTAATGCGCTGGCCGTGCTGCTCGAACGTCGAGCCGTACTTCATCTGGATTTCGAAATGCCGGCCGGCGTAGCCCCTCTGCTGAGGGGTCAACCACGCCTGCTTAGCGTCATCCCAGGTCAGCGAGCCCTTGTGGACATGCTGCTCAACGCGCCCGTCGTCCGAGTACGCGCGCCATACTCCGTCGCCCTCATAGATCCAAGCTTTGTCTGGCCACTGGCAAGGATTTTCCGACGTCTTGATCTTCATCGCCGGCGCGTTGCTGTAGCCGTCGATCCAATCGATCACGGCGCCGGTGCACCACTTCGGGATTGGCTGCGGACCGACCGGGCGCTCGATCCACTCGAATGAGTCCACGTGCGGGACGGCTTTGGCCGGGGTGCTGCTCATCGCTGCACCTTGGCGAAGATGGCGCGGGCGGCGCGAAGGTGGCCAACCGTCACAAATTCCGTGCCGAGATTCACCCGGTCGCCATACACTGGCGCGAATTGGTCGGCGGCTTTGGCAAACGGTCGTAGCGCCTCGACCATCTCGTCGAACAACTGGTCACGCTCGCTCATCCGAGCAATTTCTTGTGCCCCCTCGATCGCCGCCTTCGAAGCTTCCGACATGGCGACTTGGTATTCTTGATGCGGCGTGCAATCAGCGTCTTCGCAGTTGGCGTGCCACTCGCGCGTTTCTTCGAACTCATGCGCTGCGGCTCTGAGACGTTCGGCAAGATCACTAGGGGGTGCCTTTCCAAGATCGGCCTCGGTCATAGTTCGTGCTCCACGTTGACGACGAAATACGTGCGCCGGGTGATGCCGCCGCGGTGTCTGCGCTCCATTCGCGCCAGGCCGCGATCAAGGCAGTAGCGAACGACTGGATTCTTGGTGCTGAAGATCCCGCGGCCGCTTTGGCCGACGCAGCCTTCGTCTCCGGAGATGCGGTTCACCTCACGGAGGAGGGCGCAGGCACGGTGGAAGCGCTTTCGCTTGTCGCTGCTCATTGGGCGTTGACCTGGTCGAGAAGATTTTGAGCGCGCGCTTTGCTGTCAGCGTCGAAGTAGTAGCCTTCGCCCCATTTCGTCTGGACAAGGATTCCGTAGGGCTTGAGCTTCTTCCGCATCTTGCAGACAAAGACGTCGACGATCTTCGCTTCCGCCTCGTCGCGGCCCTGGTAAAGCGCGATCATGAGCGCGTCTCTCGTCATGATGCGGTTCTTCAGTAGGCACCCAAAGATCACCGCTTCCTGCTGAGTGAGACAAAGGAGGGGCGGCGCCTCGAACCGAATGCCGAGCATGGTTTCGAGCTGTCGGCAGCGCTCTCGGAGCTGATCGTTCTCAGCTTCGAGCGAGGCAATGAGATCGTCACGAAGAGTCACTTGGCGCTCCGATCAAGAAGTTGAAGCCAGCGCGAAGCGAGCTCCTTCCAGATTGGGGACCTGGCTTTCTTTGCCTTGGCCTGCGCCTCCAACAGCCCGTCGGTCCCGTCGATGCGGATGGCAGCGGCGAGAACGTCTAACTCGATGGCCTTTCGTTCGACGCAGATGATGTGGTCGGCGGCCGTAATCTCGGCGCTGCTGATCGGCGCTCGTTTCGCGCTCACGAGACACTGGAGCACACGCCTTGCGTCTTTTACGCCTCGCCGCGCGACGAGACCGCGGACGCGGCCGACGGCGGCGGTGTCGCCCGGGGAGATGGCGGAGGATGGCGAGATCTGCCGGATGCGGACGCCAGCGCGCTTGAAGACGTTGGCGACGTCCGTTGCCTCCTCGTCTCCGGACGCCAGGAGCGCCTGGTAAATGTCGAAGGGGGAGACGACGAGCCGGTCGGTGTTGTGGCCTACGAATGCTCGGGCCCGCTCGTCCACGGTACCGGCAGCCACCACGAACACCGGGACCTTGGGAATCTTTAAGGTGGCCGCCGCGATGCCGGTGTGCTGTCCGTCGATAATGTGGATGGCGCCGTCGACGCGCACCCCAATGAGCGGCTTCACCCGGTTCCAGGCGAAATTCTCGACCATTCGCCGGATCAAGCGGATCGATCGCTCGGAAAGGTTCCGCTGATAGGTCGCGTCGATCAGAAGCTTCGTCGGGTCGACCCAGACCAGCTCGGGCAGCTCCCGGCCGACCGTGGCCGGCGTGAGTCCCGCGAGCGGTAGGGGCCTAATGGGGCGCAGGGCGGTCATGGCCGCCCTCCGCGCATCACCCCCGCAGAACGCATGCTGGATCCGGAAACGTCCAACAAAACGTCCAACAAAACGTCCAACACGTGCAACAGCGGATTTGAACCCGCGTTGATTTTGTTGCGTTTTTTGGGGCGATTTACAGGGGGTGGCGGAGACGGAGGGATTCGAACCCTCGATAGGGCTTTACAACCCTATAACGGTTTAGCAAACCGCCGCCTTCAGCCACTCGGCCACGTCTCCGGTGCGCTCGATATGCCCGACACGGTCGCGGCTCGCAAGCGGGATTGCGCAGATTGCACCGCGACCTTTGGGCCTGTGCACGAGAATGTCGGCGCGACGCGGGGCAGGGCGCTTGCATTTCGCCGGTTTGCGGCTCCGCCGGGGTCGCGGAGACGTTCGGATTCGTCCCAGCAGAGGAATCGATTCTCAGGAATCCGCCATTGCAGACCGCGTATTTGCCGGTTGGCGGGCGGCTCATCCACCGCGGCCCGCCTGTTGCAGTGCGGCATTACCCGCCGAACTCGATTTAGAAAGTGTAATTAAAACAGATGGTTGTGTCAGCCGTCGGAAACGGGTGAGTGCTATTTGTGCAACACCCCTTCCGAAAACGGGGCCAGAGCATGGCTCCCTTGTTGCTTGTGCATCACTGTTAGGTAATTGTCGTGGTGCGACGGAGGGGGGCATCCCGAGGTCGCCCCGTAATAGGTGGTTCGCTTAAGTCCCTCGCGTTCAGCGGGTGTGTCCAAAGGCGCGAAGCGGCTAGGCGGGTTTCTGGGATTAAGGGACCACAGCGGGTGCTTGCACTTTGCGGATCGGAACCTTCCCGACAGAGCAACTTGGAGGTTTACATGAACATCGTTAAGGGCCTGTTCCTCGGCTCAGCAGCGGCGCTTCTCGCCGTCGGCGGCGCGCAGGCGGCCGATCTCCCGTTGAAGGCCAAGGCGGTCGAATACGTGAAGGTCTGCTCGATCTACGGTGCGGGCTTCTACTATATCCCGGGCACCGATACCTGCATCAAGCTCGGCGGCTACCTGCGCGCCGACCTGACGCTCGCCGGCAGCGGCGCGTACAACTCGCCCGCCTGGGCTGGTGCCGCTGGCCAGAAGAACCGCCTCGCGAACGACTACGTCTTCCGGTCTCGTCAGGACATCAACATCGACACCCGCACCGCGACCGAGTACGGCGTGGTTCGTACCTACTTCGATGCGGTGTTCCAGTGGACCACTGGTTCCGACACCGTCGCCAACGGCTCGCTCGGCGTGTACTACGCCTTCGTGCAGTTCGCCGGCTTCACCTTCGGTAAGGCGGTGTCGCAGTTCGACACTCCCTGGACCGGCTATCCGGGCAACAACACTTCGTTCCTGATCGGCGGCTACGACGACGTCACCGGCATCAACCAGGTGTCGTACACTGCGGAATTCGGCAACGGCGTGTCGGCCTCGATCTCGCTCGAAGATCAGTCGTCGTACCTGCAGTCGGCGCTGTACAACGTCTCGTCCGCTCCGAACTTCCTGGCCTACGGCGCCAACTCCTACGCCGGCACCTCGATCCCCGACATCGTCGGCAAGATCCGTGTCGACCAGGCTTGGGGTCTGTTCCAGGTTTCGGCTGCGGCGCACCAGGTCCGCGCCAGCTACTACAACACCGCGCTTGAGACCTCCGGTCATCCGAGCGACACCTGGGGCTATGCGGTTCAGGGCGCTCTGTCGCTCAAGAACCTGCCGACCGGCCCCGGCGACAGCATCAACATCACGGCGACCTACTCGAACGGCGCGACCCGTTACGTGCTGGGCGGCGTGAGCCCGAACTCGTTCGCGATCTACGGAAACAACTCGGCTCCGAATACCTACCAGAGCGTCGCGTTCGGTGTTGCTGCTGACGGCGTGTTCGCCGGCCTCAACAACCTGACCGGCACCGGCATCGAGAAGACCAATGCCTGGGGCGTCCGTGGTGCATTCAACCACAACTGGAACCCCTACTGGTCGAGCTCGCTGTTCGGTTCGTACACCAAGATCGACTACAACGGCACCGCGACTGCTCTGATCTGCGGCGCTCTCGGCGTTGCGAACACCGCCGGCTTCAACTGCAATCCGGACTTCGCGATTGCTCAGGTCGGCACTGTCACCCGCTGGACCCCGGTCAAGAACCTGACGTTCTCGGGCGAAGTGCTCTACACCTACCTCGACCAGGCCTCCTCGGGCGTGCTGCCGCTGACGGCTTCGGCGACCAAGCCGCAGGCGAACTACGAGTTCAAGGACCAGGGCGTCTGGAGCGGCAACCTCCGCGTTCAGCGCAACTTCTGATCCCCGCTTCTCGAAGCGAGATTTGATGAGCCCCGGCGGGCAACCGCCGGGGTTTTTCGTTGTCTCCCATTCGTTGTCTCACGTCGTGGGCCGATTGCGTGAATTGAGATGCTGCCGCTGCGATTGGCGAGACATAAGGCGCGCGTGCACCGGCGTCTCTCTGGGGGCTCGAGGCAAAGCCGCACCGCGACGGAGCTCTCAGCAGAGCGATGATCGTGCGCGAAATTCGGCGATGCGCTGGGCTGCTGGGCAGGATGCGCTGGACGGATACCGACCGCTAAAGCCGGCTGCCGCTATTCTGTCCCGACGCCGGCACCGCGGCGGAGGTCGGCTTCGATCTGCAAACGGTGGCCGCCGCCGAAGCGGGCGCGATAGACCTGCAGGTTCTCCATGATCCGCTGCACGTAGTTGCGCGTTTCTGCGAACGGAATCAGTTCGACCCAATCCACCGCGTCGACCTTCGGATCGCGTGGATCGCCATAGCGTTCGACCCATTTGCGGACGCTGCCGCGGCCGGCGTTGTAGCCGGCGAAGGTCATGATGTAGGAGCCGCGATAGTCTTCGATCAGGCCGCCGAGTTCGGCGGCGCCGAGCGCCGCGTTGTAAACCGAATCGGTTTTGAGGCGCTGGAGATCGAAGGTGCAGCCGTGGCGGCGGCAAACGTACTTGCCGGCGTCGGGCGTCACCTGCATCAGGCCGTAGGCATTGGCAGGCGAAACGACTGCCGGATTGAAGGCGCTCTCCTGACGGGCGATCGCATAGACGATGGCGCGTTCGACGTCGGGGCCCACCGAGCGGAACTGCGGAATGCCGTTGACCGGGTAGGCGTAGTGATCGAACGGCAGACCGCGATTGAGTGCGGCTTTGCCGACCAGCAGCATCGCGCGCGCATCGTTGCGCCGTTCTGCGACTTCGCTCAGTCCGATCAGGGCGTCGACATCGCCGTTCTCGCCGACATCGGCGAAGATCGGAATCGCCATCTCGCCTTCATCGATCGCATACAGCAGGCTCACCGCGCGGACGATCTCGAGCCGGTCGGCGTTGCGGCCACCGGATGGTGGACCGTTGAGATCGAGCTGCCCCAGACCGAGCTTGGCGCGCGACAACTGACCGTAATAGCTGGTGGAATGCGCCGCCGATGCCGAGTAAGCGGCGCGCGCCTCCTGGATGCGCCCGGCAGCTTCGGCGGCGCGGCCCTGCCAATAGCCGGCGCGTGCGAGGGCAGTGGGGTTGGTGGTGTCGCGTCCGAGTCGTGCGAAGTGCTGTGCGGCCGTCGCGGGATCATTCAGAAACCGCAGCGCGATCCAACCCGCGGTGAATTCATGCTCGGTCCTGTAGATCGCCTTAGTCGGAGTCGCTGCATCGCGCGCCACCAGATAGGCGAGGCGATAATCGCCGATGTCGATCAGCTTGCGCGCGACCAACCGGCGCTCGATCCACCATTCGTCGAGATTGTGCAGTCGGGCCGGATCGCGCGGGACCGTCAGCATCAGCCGTCCGGCCTCCGCGATCATGTCGTCGCGGCGCAGCACTTGGATCTTGCTGAACAGAAAGCCTGGGTCGTGGTGTAGTTCGGATGGGACGGCGGCGAGCAGCGCCTTGCCGTTCGACGCTTTCTTGTCGACCGCGATCCGCGCTCGCGCTAGCGCCAACTGAGCGGCGCCGAGGCGCTTGGCGGCGCGCAGCGCCGGGCCGAGATCGTCGCCGTACAGGAACGAATCCATCCGCGCCTTGTGGTCGCTCGGCGTGATCAGCGGTCCGAACAACTCCATCGCGGTGGTTTCGGTCGCCTCCGACATGGTGTCGTTGCGCCAGGCGTCGCGTACCAGTTGCTCGGCGGTGCGGCGGTCACCGCGCGCCAGCACCGCACGCGCCAGCGCCAGTTTGCCCTTGCCGGTCGAAGGGCGCTCGTCTTCGAAGTAAGCGAGCACGGCGGAATCATCGCGCCGATCGTCCCACAGCGCGGCCTCGGCGCGGCGGCGCAGGAAGCTCTGCGACGGCCAGCTCGGATTGGCGCGCACGAACGCCGCATAGCGTTCCACGCTGGCGCCGTTGTCCTCGCTGCGCAGGATCACCCATTCGGCAAGCTTGCGCGCGACGGGATCGGAGATGGTGTTGGCGACCTCGGTGGCTTCGCCAGCCCTTTTCTTGCGTGCGAGTTCGATGACGTTTTCGAGCGCGCCGGCATCGGCGGAGGAGGTCGATGCGGTCGCAGCGATCGCAGAGCGCGTCGCCGGCTTGTGCAGGGCTGCGGTGGGCGGCCGCTGACGCATCGGCTCGACCGCTGCAGCAGGGCTGGTGACGGGGAGCTTGGTCGAGGGGCGAGGATCCGGAGCCGGCAGCGACTTCGCAACGTTCTGGGGGGCGGCACTCCGCGCCAGCGGTCGCGGCTTCGGCAGCGGCACCGTGGTGGCGGCGTCGGCAGCCTCGATCAATCCCGCAAAGCCCAAGCTGAGTGCCAGGATCGCCGTCGATGCCTTCAGGACGACCGTGAAACGCGGGCGGCGTTGTGA